>JAAYGR010000102.1 GCA_012727675.1 Bacillota bacterium | reverse complement strand
GCCCACAACTCGCGCAGCTCTTGCCTGGCTTCCTTAGTCACACGAATCAGCTCCTTCCCTCTGATGACTTCATTATCTCATCAGCGGAGAGGAGCTAGAAGGTACGGCTGGTTTGACGCTTACAAACTAACCGGCTCCCGCATTACCAGCCCCGAAGGGCTGTCGCGCCCCACGCGGGCGCGTGGGTTGAAACATCTCAACCGGCCTACCGGTGGACAATTACTATGCGTCGCGCCCCACGCGGGCGCGTGGGTTGAAACTTAGTACTGGTTTCGACGGGTGCGGGGACTAAATGTCGCGCCCCACGCGGGCGCGTGGGTTGAAACAAACCGTGTGGAACGCCCCTTAGCCCGCAGTGTTGTCGCGCCCCACTCGGGCGCGTGGGTTGAAACCACTGCCGTCCCCAGGGGTACCCGGTAGGAGCGAGGTCGCGCCCCACGCGGGCGCGTGGGTTAAAACTCGTTAAATTCATCAATACTACAAGATCGAAGCGTCGCGCCCCACGCGGGAGCGTGCGTTGAAACTCCCGTCTCTCCACCAATTGGCTGAGTCGCGCCCCACGCTGGCCCATGACCCGAAAGAAACATGGTGTGGATGGCGGGACCAATCACGACTTGTAGTCGCACTCTTGGTTACTGATTAGAACAAGAAACGGCGGTTGTTGCGTCCTGTAGGGGCTCCCGCCGCTTTCTTCGTCCTATTCGACCTTATATGCCACCAATGCTATCTTCTGACCGGTGGCCTGGGAAAGCTCCTGTTCCCAGGCGGTAAGGGATTTCACCTCTGCTTCAGAGAGATTGGCTATTGGGCACTGGTTTTTGCGGTCCTCTGCCATTACATTACCTCCCTCTATAACTGACTTACACTGGATTTGACTCTCCGGCAGCAGGTGCCAGGGCCTACGGGAGTATATCTTGCCTGATGCGGCTCTGGGCACCATACTGTGTTTCTGATCCTGCATATGCTGAAGCGTCTGCCTTAGCTTCAGGTTGGCACTTCTAAATGTGTTGCTTACGTTAAGTTGATGAAGCCTAGCAACCAACTCTACAGCTAAGTATTTCCTCGATTCATCCAGGATTATACAGCCGGGGAGGGTGGCGTCATAGGCCCGCTCCTACATTAACTGCAGATCCTGCATCAGGATTTGATCTGCCTCAGCAGCTGCGGTGATCTTGCCGTCTTTAAGGAAGTATGCTCTATCGGCAATAGACAGCGCCGCGCTGGCGTTTTGCTCAACCAACAACACCGCAGTGCCGGCTTTATTAATTTCTAAGACAGCACTTATGACCCGCTCTACCATGATGGGTGCAAGTCCCATGGATGGTTCATCCATACAGATTAGGCGGGGCGACGTGACCAAAGCTCGGGCGATTGCCAACATCTGCTGCTCTCCTCCTGAAAGGGTGCCGGCCAGCTGGAAGCGCCGCTCGGCAAGGACGGGGAAGAAGTCAAAGGCGTGTTCAATACCGGCAAGGGCCTCGCCCCGGGGAAGGGAGTCAGCAGCCAGGTCTAGGTTTTCCATGACGGTCAGTTCCGGCAGGATTCGGCGGCCTTCGGGAACAACGCCCATTCCCATTCGGACTATTTCATAGGTGGGACGGCCGTCGATCCTCTGGTCAAGGAAGTAGATTTCTCCTTGAGTTGGACGGAGCCTACCGGTAATGGTCTTTAGAGTTGTGCTCTTGCCCGCGGCATTTAAGCCCAAGAGGGCTACCGCCTCACCGGGATAAACACATAGCTCAACTCCCTGGAGCACTTTGGCCGATCCGTACCCGGCATGTACGTCCACAAGCTTAAGGAGCGGTTTCGCTTTTGAGCCAGTTCCATTATCTGCAGTCAGGATACTCACAGCGCTTTCTTTGGCTGCTGCGCTGGGTGCCGGATTTAGTGCTCCTTCCATGAGACTTAAGCTCGGGGCTGAACCGTCACTTGGTCCGAAAGAGCTGCCAAAATATGCCTGAATGACTTCTGGATTCTCGGCGATTTCCTCGGGTTTGCCCTCCGCAATCTTCTCACCGTAATTTAGTACCACCACACGGTCGCATACCGAGGTGATGAGATCCATATGATGTTCAATTACTACGATTGTGTAACCCCTCTCTTTGAGAAGCACAATTTCATCGGCCAGCTGGGCAATTTCCTCCGCGGTCATTCCCGCCGCCGGCTCATCAAGGAGGATTAAGTTGGCTCCCGTTGCCAGGGCCCGGGCCATTTCAACCCGCCGCTTGTCAGGATAAGAAAGCTCAGCCACTTGAGCAGCTTCACGTTCAGCTAAGCCGCATTCCACCTGATCCAGGATCCCTCGTACATAGCTGATAGTCTCGGTCTCTTTACGCAGGTGGGACTTGGACCTAAAGAGGATTTCCGGAAGCAGCGCCCGGTGGCGCAGGTGGCACCCGGCTAAGACGTTCTCTAAAACGCTTTGGGTTTCATACAGACGGATATTCTGAAAAGTCCGGGCAGCGCCCAGCTGGGCCACCTCGTGGGGAGCCTTGCCGACAATTGACTCTCCATAGAGTCGAATATCACCGCTGGTGGGCTTGATGAGGCCGGTAACCAAGTTAAAAAGAGTCGTTTTGCCGGCGCCGTTGGGTCCGATGATGCCCAAAATCTCTCCCTGCTTGACAGACAAGCTTACGTTGGAAAGGGCCGTTAGCCCGCCAAAGGTACAGGTCAGTCCCTCAAGTTCTAGGGCTGGAACATGGGCTGGGGCGGTATGGAAATCCTTCTGATCAGATGCTACGCCCGCCGCAGCTTTGCCGTTTCTAGCCGACGGAGCACTGCTGCCACCTACCGCGGCCTCTACCAGCTGCAGTTTTCTGGGATTGATGCCGATTAGCTTCTCGCCAACTCCCACTAGGCCCTGGGGACGGAAGATGGCCAGCAAGGTCAGGGCAAAGCCGTAAATCAGCATGCGGTAGACGCTGTAGGCCCGCAGAGCTTCAGGCAGGACCTGCAGCAGCAAAACCCCCAGCATGATACCAGGTACGCTGCGGACTCCGCCCAGGACGATCATACAGTAAAGGGTGATAGTCTCCGTCATGGTGAAGTTTTGGGGAAAGACTGCCCTTTGCCAAGAGGCGAAGAGGGCTCCCGCTAAGCCGGCGATGGCCGCTGCACCGGCAAAGGCAGCGATCCTGTAACCCTTGACATCAACACCCATGCAGGCAGCTGCAACTTCATTCTCCCGCAGGGCATTCCAAGCTCTCCCAATCTTGGATCCCGCAAGCCGCGACACCCCAATGAGGACAGCTACAGCAACAACCCAGATGAGTACATATTGAGATTCTAGAGAAGCGAAGGTGTATCCAAAAATTCGGGGTGGATCGATAGCCACAATACCGTTGGGACCGTTGGTAATATTGATGGGGCGGTCCATGTTGTTCAGCAGGATCCGCACGATCTGGCCGAAACCCAGGGTCACCATGGCTAAGTAATCGCCGTGGAGACGAAGGGTAGGAATGCTGACTGCCAAGGCAGCAATCACAGCTGCAATGATACCGGCAAAAGCTGCTGCTAGGAAAGGCAGATGGATGCCGAACTGGGGTGAAGCGAGCAGCGCGTAAGTGTAGGCTCCAATTGCGTAAAAGCCCACATAACCTAGGTCCAAGAGTCCCGCTTGACCTGCCACGATGGAAAGGCCGGCTGCCAGCATAAGATAAATGCCGACCGATCCCCCTACCCGGATGAGATAGTAATCCCGGGTGATAAGGGGAATAGGGAGGAGCAGGGCGTAGCCTAAGAATACCAAAATCCGCACCAGATAATAATGATTCCCAACCTGCTCCCGCAGCCGTGTCAGGGACTCCCTAAGCTCAAACGCTCTAGAGCGGTCCTGAGAGGCCTTCTCATTTAGACCCTTGTTGTTCTTACAATCTACAACCATGGGCGATGCCCGCCTTTCTACAATTCTATCGATAGAACTCTTTATGCCCGCGATGCACTGGGTTTTCCGTAAAGCCCCGAGGGCCGGAGGATGAGAGTAAGAATCAAGACTGCAAACACTATGGCATCTTTATAAACAGGGGGAGCGATAAGCACACCGAAGCTCTCAGCCAGCCCCAAAAGGAGCCCTCCTGCCGCTGCACCTCGGAAGCTGCCGATACCACCTAAGACAGCTGCTGTAAAGGCCTTCATGCCGGCTGAAAAACCGATCATATAATCAACCTGGGTGTAGTAGAGTCCAATCATAACTCCAGCCAGTCCAGCTAGCGCTGAGCCGATGATGAAGGTCACGGCAATTACCTTAGATGTGTTGACTCCCATGTATTCCGCAGCTTCGCTGTCTTGGCTGGTTGCCCGCATGGCCCTACCCAACTTGGTCTTGCGTACCACGGCATCTAGGAGGATCATGGTAATCACTGAAACCACAACCATTGCCAAGCGGGTTGCCGAGATAGTAGCCCCGGCAAAGCGAATTACCAGGTCCTGGGGGATGAGAAGTTCTGTAGGAATGGTCTTGGCTCTACCCGCGGTGAGGATCATGGCAGCGTTCTGCAGGATGATGGAAACGCCTAAGGCAGAGATGAGGGTGACTAGGCGGGATCCGCCCCGTAAGGGCCTATAAGCAAACCGCTCTATAGCAGCACCCAATACTGCCGTAGCCCCAATGGCTGCCAGGACCATGACAGCCAAAACCAGCATGGGCAAAGCAACTTGGCCCTCCTTGATAAAGAGCATCAAGACACCCCAGCCGGTAAAGGCACCTACCATGAAGACATCTCCATGGGCGAAATTGAGCATTCGAAGGACCCCATACACCATGGAGTAACCTAAAGCCAAGAGGGCGTATACACTGCCGAGGGTGATCCCATTGACTATCTGCTGCGGAATCTGGCAGATGAGCTGTTCCATTATCTTCACCTCTCCTTAGGCGGTGCGGCCGCCCCTGAACTTTCACCAGCGACCACACCCCTTACCCTGCAGTTGACATTTCCTTGGCCGGCGCCTGCCGGCTGTCAACTAATTACCTGACACGCTGGCGGAATACTCTGCTACCGGCACGAATTCGCCGTTCTGTACCTGGTAGACAAAGATACTGGCACCGACTACATCGCCTTTAGAGTCGAAGCCGATGGGAAAGCCCAAGATCCCTTCATATCCACTGGTCTTGCTGATGGCTTCCCGGACGTTATTTCTATTGATTGCCATGGGGTCTGCAGCCGCTCTCCGGGCTGCGTCGATGAGGATATTGGCAGCTTCGTATGACTGACCTCCAAAGACGCTCATCGCGCCGTACCTTGCTTCGAATTTCTCGATAAAGGCCTGTGCCTCCGGCACCTCTCGGATGTCTTTACCGATGGAGGTAACATACATTCCTTCCGCGAGGCCCCCTGCACCGTCAATCAGCTGGTCCTTTTCCTTAAGTCCATCACCGCCCATAAAGGTAACATCAAGGCCGAGGCCGGCTGCTTGTTTAATCAGACTGGCTGCCTGAGCTGGGTTAGCGAGTCCTAGATAGACCAGGTCAGGTTCGGCTGCTTTGACTCTAGTCAGGATGGGGGAGAAGTCCCTGTCGGCCATGTCGATCTGCCCCCTGAGTACCTCAGTACCGGCGGCCTTAAGGGCCGGCTCTACCTGGTCGGCTAATCCTTGACCGTAGGTGGTCTTATCATCGATGATGTAGATCTTCTCCGCCTTTAGTTCTTCGACAATAAACCTGGCAGCTGCAGGACCCTGGGCATCATCCCTGGGGCAGATGCGGAACATTATGTTATAGCCCATTTCTGTCAGCTTGGGATAGGTGGCCGACTGGCTGATGATGGCAAGACCTGCCCGCTGATAGGTAGGAAGGGCTGCCTGGACTGTGGCGCTGTTCATGGGCCCGACTACGCCGATGACGTTGCGGTCCATAGCCAGCATCTCAGCCACGATAATCGCCTTGGATGGGTCAGCAGCATCGTCTGCCTCCACGATTTCAATCATCCGCCCGCCGATGCCGCCGGCTGCGTTGGCCTCTTCAACAGCCATTTTGATGGCATTTAGGCCATCAAGACCAATCTTGGAGACATCGCCGGTATAGGGGCCTGCTGCTCCGATCTTGATGGGGGGAAGGTCCTTGGCAGCCAAAGCTGCTGTTCCCACAAGAAGGAGTAAAGCTGCTACCAAAACTCCGCACAACATCACATTTGCCTTGGGTCTTAGGTTTCTCAGCATGGAAATACCTCCTCTTTTGAAAAAGCTGTTGGAGGAAGTCTAGGCCATGGCCGGGGGCTTACTGCTGAGCGGGTGGACCTCTGCGGCAGCTGCCTTGAAAGTCTTTACCTAACAAAAAAGCCCGTCCCTAAAGGGACGAGCTTTATGCTCGTGGTGCCACCCTAATTGGATAGACTGATGCCTATCCCACTTTTCCAGGGTACGGCCTCTTATGTAAGCTCCCAGCTAGCTGGGCCCGGCCAGCTGGGTGTGATAACCGCCTACAAAGGGCGATACCCCTGCCCGGTAACGGGGGCTGCCGGCTCAACCTACTAAGTTAACCGCCCATGGGGGAACCGTTCGGCCTGCGACTCCGGGGCCCACTCGCCGCACCCTTCCCGCAGGGCTTTCACCATCCCCTGCTCGCTAAGGGTCGGTTCGCTGCGGCGATCTTCCCCATCAAAGTCTTTCCTTCCCACAACAAATGATGAAGTTTGATGACATATTACACTGTAAATTCTGTGTTGTCAAGGGCAAAAAGGATGAAAGATCCTGTCGGCGGATAAAATCCTAACGGGAATAAATAATGGGGGTTATTTGGGGCAATCTAAGAACCAGAATGGAAAAAGGTCTGGTGGTTTCGTTGATCAGCAGGGTGTGGCGAAGACTCAGGCGCAGGAAAAAGACGCCCAAGCCCCAAGATTTTGCGGGGGCAACCTTAAGTGAGCTTTTCGATTTTATCAAATCCCAGGAATTGGTCCCTGACTTAAAGGAGAATGAGGACAGGCTGAAACAGATCTTAGGCGACAGCTCAGATCTTACCTTTCGCCATCTTATGTTCGGCCGTGAACTAAAGGTGCCCATTATGGTGGTCCACGTTGACGGCATGGTGGGCTCAGAAGCCCTTATGAATGGACTCATTGGACCCGTTCTTGAAAAAGGCTTGAGGCTGCCGGAGGAAAAGTATGGAGATCATCTGAATAGAGATGAGCTTTTTGCCCTTATTAAGCAGCAGGTATTGCTCTTAAGTTCAGTCCATGAAGTGGCGGAGCTTGAGGAAGTTCTAGATTATCTGGTCAGGGGACATGCTGTCTTGCTCATTGACGGCGTAACCAAGGCCCTAGCCTGTGAAGTCAAGGGGTGGTCTGAGCGGAATGTGGAGCAGCCGACCACTGAAGTTGTTGTCCGGGGACCCCAGCATGCCTTTGTGGAAAACCGCCGAGTTAACACGACCCTGCTGCGGCGCACGATAGCATCTCCCTTACTGTGGTTTGAGGACTTCAAGGTGGGGGCGGTTACCAATACCATAGTGACCATCGCCTATATTAAGGGAATAGTAGATGACGGACTGGTGGAGGAAGTCAGGCAGCGGATCAAATCCATTGAGATCGATGCTGTTTTCGAAAGCGGTTACATAGAAGAGCTCATTGAAGACGCTCCATATTCTCCCTTCCCCACAATCCTCAGAACCGAACGTCCAGACAAAGTGGCCGCCGGTTTGCTGGAGGGAAGGGTGGCCATAATTATCGATGGTACTCCCTATGTCTTGGTTATTCCGGCGACTTTTGCAACCTTCTTGACCGCTGCCGAAGACTACTATGAGCGGGCTTTCACGGGTTCCTTTATAAGAGCCGTTCGGGCCTTTGCCTTTTTCCTGGCCCTGACTTTGCCGTCAACATATGTGGCTATCACAAACTTTCATCAAGAGCTGCTTCCTACGTCTTTGACCTTGAGTATTGCGGCCCAGCGGGAGGGGGTTCCCTTTGTCGCCATTCTTGAGGCTTTGTTTTTGGAATTCTCCTTTGAGCTGCTGCGGGAGGCTGGGATTAGGCTGCCCAAGGCCATTGGACCGACCATCAGCATCGTCGGTGCCCTAATCCTAGGAGAAGCAGCTGTCTCGGCGGGTTTGGTATCACCGGCCCTGGTTATAGTTGTTGCGGCAACGGCCATTGCTTCTTTTATCAGTCCCATTTACAGCATGTCCATCAGTGTTCATCTACTCCGGTTTCCCATGATCATCCTAGCCGGAACCTTGGGGCTTTTTGGAGTAATCATGGGTCTAGCAGCCATACTGATTCACCTTTGCGCCGTTCGATCCTTTGGGGTTCCGTACCTTACTCCCCTGGCACCTATGATCCTTTCTGAGTGGAAGGATACTGTAGTCCGGTTACCTCTCTGGCAGATGGATACCAGGCCCAAGTCACTGGTAAAGCAAGAGTATATACGGCAAAGTCCCCGGCAAAGACCACAGCCGCCTAAGCAGGATGATAACTAGTGTTTTATCAGTTGGTTGATAGGAGGAGAGTGTCTTGGCTGTCCTTGAAGGTGGGAAAATCAGCGGTAAGCAGTTTGTAGCATTAACAGTGCTGACCCGGATTTTAGCTGCTCTGATCGAGGCACCTACCATTTCCGGCACTGATGCAGGGCACGATGTTTGGATCGCTGTCTTAATTTCAACGATTCTTGTCCTTCCTTGGGCCCTAATCTTAGTACATCTTGCCAAGATGTTCCCAGGCAAGACCATCATTGAGTACAGCCAGGATATTCTTGGACCCTGGCTTGGGCGACTAGTGGGACTTGTGCTGATCGTCTACTTCATTCAGCAGTCAGCCCACGCAGCTCGGGTGGCCGCCGATGCCTATGTGACAACCATTATGCCCGAGACGCCCTTAATCGTGTTTATCGCTACCCTAACGGCCCTTTCCGCGAACTGTGCCCGCTGCGGTCTGGAGGTTCTCGCGCGGGCAGCAGATATCGTCTTTCCCATTGTCATTTTCCTTCTGGTGTTGATACTAGTGCTTCCGTTCAATATAGTTGATTTCTTCAATCTGCTGCCGATAGCGGCGTATGGCTGGGGGTCGATTGTGGAGGCAACCTTCTCTTCCTTTGCCATTTTCGGTGAACTGTTGGTTATGACTATGCTCTTTCCCTATTTGGATGAAAAAAAAGATACCGGTCGCTTGGCAGTGACTACCGTCTTGGTCTCGGGTTTTCTATTCACCTGGCTTTCCATCATGATTGCCTTGGTCTTTGGACCTGTGATGGAAAGCCTTATTTTACCGGCTTTCAGCCTGAGCAGAGCAATTGAACTTGCCTTTGTTGTCGAGCGGGTAGAGGTGATCCCGTTGGTTGCCTGGACATTGGGTGCGGGCGTTAAGCAAACCGTGTTTTTGTGGGCCGCTATGTTAGCCATTGCCCAGCTTTTCAACTTGTCTGAGATGAAATCCCTGGCATATCCTGTAGGAGCCCTAGTAGCTGCCTTCGGGGTTTGGTTGTTCAGCACCGTCTTCGATGCTTTGCAGTTTTTTACTGCAACTGAATTTGGTCCCTTGGGTATCCTGGTTTGTTACGCCATTCCTGTTGTCTTATACATCGGGGCCCTCATTCGCCAGGCGGTAAGGCCCAGCCGCCGAGAGGAGGGCCAAATGTGAGCCGAAGGTTGAGAGTGATTCTGGTGGCACTGCTCCTTGTTATCCCCGTGGTTTTGGGAGGATGCTGGAGCCGTAGGGAGATAGAAAGGCTGGCATTTGTCCAGGCAGTTGCTGTGGATAAGGCGGTGGAGCCGAACAAAATTCAACTGACCGTCGAGCTAGCGAGACCCTCGGCTTTGGCGGCGACTAGTCAGGGGGGCGGCTCATTAGAGAGAGCAGTCTGGCAAGTAAGTGCTACCGGATACAACGTTTTTGATGCCCTGCGCAATTTCGCTTCCCAGTCCTCCCGCCAGCTGTTCTGGGCCCACAACCGCCTGTTGGTGTTTGGAGAAGACATTGCCCGTGAAGGAGTGGAGGATGTACTAGATGCTTTTTTTCGGGATCCAGAAATGCGGGGCTCGACGAAGGTGGCTGTCTGTAAGGGGGATACTGGAGCCAACTTCCTGCAGGCCGAAGTGCCATTGGAAAGGGTCCCTTCGCAGGGTGTTGTGGGAATCGTGCTAAACGGCGTAGAAAAACTTTCGACAGTGGTTGATGTAGATGTCGCGCTCTTTGGTCGGGCCTTGGCGGCAGAGGGCCTGGAACCGATAGCTATTAGGGCAGAGATCATAGACTTGGTCTCCGAAGACGAATCCAGGGGTAGTTTGGAGAGGGGAACTATTTCTAAGGCTCCCCGCATAACCGGAGCCGCTGTATTTAGAGGGACCAAACTTGTGGGATGGCTGAACAAAGCTGAGACCCGGGGATTTAACTGGATCAAGGGCAACACCCAAAGCAGCGTAATTGTTGTAGAGAAGCCCAATGAGCGGGATAAATTCTTATCGGTGGAGTTGGTTAGGGCTAACAGCAAGCTCAGGACAGAAGTAGTAGATGGAAAACCGAGGGTGATAATTCAGATCGAGGCCATGGGCAACTTCGCTGATAGGGAAAATATTTTTGTTAACCCAGAGGGTATTGCGCCTTCGGTCCTTTCCATCGAACGGCAGATGGCCACTGTGATCAAGAATGAGGTTGAGGCGGTTATCAAAAGGGCCAAGGAGTTTGGCTCCGATATTTTCGGCTTTGGCGAAGCTTTCCACAGATTTCATCCCAAGGCATGGAAGCAGTTCAAAGAAGACTGGAACGATAAAGGTTTTCAAGAACTGGAGGTCAAGGTTGAGGTAAAGACTATGCTCCGGCGTTCAGGCTTGATCGAGCTTTAGGTTCGCTTAGGAAAGTAGCAGGTGATGTCTCTTGGGCAGCGTGCTGGGGATAATACTGGTCTTTGGTGTCATTGTGTATTACGAAGCGCCGGGATTAATTAGACGCAAGCTCTGGCGGGAGCTGGCTGTGTTTCTGGTGGTGGTGCTGGCTGGATTAGCTTTAAGCATCACTAGGGCTACAGGCCTTCTGTACACGTGTTGGGTAGACCTGGTGGGGCCTGTGGGGAGATACTTATCTAGTCTTTTTGGGCTCAGATTCTAGCATCAGGTTCACCTATACGGGCTAGGGCCCACTTAGCTGCCACCCTCACCGGCTCTGACGGATCAGTCAGGGCCTTTTTCAATAAGGGGACTGCCCTGGGGCTTCCGCTGTTTCCCAGGTTGATAGCAGCATTGCGCTGGAGAATTTTCTTTCCCCGCCAGCCGGCCGCTGTCTGACCGAAGGTTGACCGAAAACCCTTGTTGGTAAGACCCATCACCATTTCCAACGACGGTGCGGTGCCGATCTTTGGGTGGGGGAAGAATTCCTGGTGATTTCCCCATTCCGGAGCGGCATTATGGGGGCAAACTGCTTGACAGGTATCACACCCAAAAAGGCGGTCATCCATAGGTATCCGGAACTCCTCCGGCACTACGCCCCGGGCCTGTGTAACGTAAGAAAGGCATCGCGTGGGATCTACCACGTAGGGAGCAGCAATGGCACCGGTGGGACAGGCTTCTAT
>JAAYGR010000101.1 GCA_012727675.1 Bacillota bacterium | reverse complement strand
CTCTTATTCTGCCAATGAGGAAATATCCCTTCGAGAAAGTGATGCATCTCTCATGATTGACTGTACAGTTGAGGTTAGTACACTAGAGGAACATCATAAGAAAATCAAACTCCCTTGCCATGATGGATTCATTATCCCATCATCGCAAGGGAGCCGGCAGGTGACATTACTCTAACGCTTACTCTCCTTCACGCTCTACCCCTCACGCGCTCTTGGCAAACTGGCTTCTGTATAGATCATAGTAGAATCCCTTGGCAGCCAGCAGCTCTGCATGGGTTCCCTGCTCGACGATCCTACCGTGGTTCATGACAATGATTACATCAGCATTGCGTATGGTGGATAACCGGTGGGCGATTACAAAACTGGTGCGGTTTCGCATCAAAACTGCCATCGCCGCCTGGATCAGCACCTCGGTCCTGGTATCCACAGAGCTTGTCGCCTCATCCAAAATCAAAATCTCAGGATCCGCCAGAAACGCCCTGGCAATAGTGAGAAGCTGCTTCTGCCCCTGGGAAATCTGAGTACCTTCCTCATCCAGCACTGTGTCGTATCCATCAGGCAAGGTCTGCACAAACTGGTCCACATAAGCTGCTCTAGCTGCTGCCTGAATCTCTTCCTTGGCAGCATCCTCTCGGCCATAGGCCAAGTTCTCCCGGATGGTACCGCTAAATAGCCAGGTATCCTGCAGCACCATCCCAAACAGCTTCCGCAGGTTATCTCTGGTCAGGTCACGGATATCTACGCCATCAATCAGGATAGCCCCATCATCTATTTCATAAAACCTCATCAAGAGATTGACCAGAGTTGTCTTGCCTGCACCGGTGGGCCCGACAATAGCAGCGGTCTGTCCGGGCTGTACTTCCAGGTTTAGATTATCAATCAAGGGTACATCAGGTTCATAGCGGAAGGATACATTCCTAAATTCCACATGCCCCCTTACCCGCTTGAGCACCACCGGCTGCTTGCCGTCAGGCAACTCTTCCTCTTCATCCAGCAGTTCAAACACCCGTTCCGCCGAAGCTGTCGTAGACTGCAGGACGTTGAATATACTGGCTGTCTGGGTGATGGGCTGGGTAAACTGCCGCGCGTACTGGATAAAAGCCTGGACATCACCGAGCCGCATCGTCCCTGAAGCAACCCGCATACCTCCAATTACGCAGATAGCCACGTAATTCAGGTTGTTGAGGAGCTGCATCACCGGCCGCACGCAGCTGGAAACAAACTGCGCCTTGAAACTTGCCTCAAACAGCCGCTCATTCTCCCGGTCAAAATCTTGAATAGCGGCCTCTTCCCGGTTAAAGGCCTGGACAATGCTGTGGCCGGCGTATATCTCTTCAACATGGCCGTTCAAGGCACCGGTACTATCCCACTGCTCTGCAAAATAAACCTGCGACCTGCGGCCGATCAGTGCCGTCAATACACCGCTAACGGGCAAAAGAGCCAAGGACAAAAGGGTCAAGAGCGGACTGATAACCACCATCATGACCAGGACGCCGATCAGCGTAAATGCCGCCTGTACCAGCTGGGTAATACTCTGCTGCAGCGTCCCGGCAATGTTGTCAATGTCGTTGGTCACCCGGCTGAGAATCTCACCCCTGGTGTGCCGATCATAATACCTCAGCGGCAGCCGGGAGAGCTTCTTATCTACATCCTCCCTCAGGCTGTAAGTCACCCGCTGGGAGACATGGGCCATCAGATAGTGCTGCAGCCAGTTGCACAAGAACCCTGCTAAATAGACTCCCCCAAGGAGCACCAGGAGCCTCCCGATAGCCGAAAAATCCACTCCAACTCCCGGCTCAACCGCCAGGCCCTGCACCATCTGGGCCAGCTGCTCCTGCCCCCTCATCCTGAGGAACTCAACGGCCTCTTCCTTGCTGATACCGCCGGGAAGCTGCTTGCCGATGAAACCTTCAAATAGGAGGTTGGTTGCTTCTCCAAGGAGTTTGGGTCCGGCCACATTGAGAATGATGCTGATCACAATCAAGCCGGCAACAGCAGCCAGCGTTACCCGATGGGGCCGCAAATAACCCGCAAGCCTCTTCAAAGATCCGCTAAAGTCCTTGGCCCGCTCAACAGGGGCCGCAGCTCCCATCGGACCTCCCCGGGGCGGCCCTACAGGGCCCCGCGGCCTAGAGGGGCGAGATGACTCTCTGTTTATTGCTGCCTTGTCTGTCATGCCACTTCATCCTCCCCCAGCTGTGAGCGGACGATTTCTCGGTAAACCTCACAGTGCTCCATTAGCTCTGCGTGCCTTCCGATACCTGCAATTCTTCCTTGATCCAGTACAATGATTTGATCAGCATTCATAATGGTACTGATGCGCTGCGCGACGATGAGCACCACTTCATCCTCAACTTCCTTCATGAGAGCCTGCCTCAATGCCGCATCGGTGCGAAAATCCAAGGCAGAGAAACTGTCATCGAAGATATAGATCTTGGGGCGCTTGACCAAAGCCCGGGCAATGGCAAGCCGCTGCCTCTGACCTCCAGACAAGTTCGTGCCGCCTTGGGCAACTGGTGCATCCAACCCACCCGGCATCGCCTTCACAAAATCCGCAGCCTGGGCGATGGAGAGCGCCCGCCACAGCTCCTCATCGGCGGCATCCTCCCGGCCGTAGCGGAGATTGCTGGCAATGGTGCCGCTAAACAGCACAGCCTTCTGCGGAACGCAGCCAATCAAGTCCCTGAGCTCCTTCAAGGGCATCTCCCGAATATCGCAGCCGTCTACCATAATCCGCCCACCGGTAACCTCATACAGCCGGGGCAGCAGATTGACCAAGGTGGACTTACCCGACCCTGTACCCCCGATAATAGCTGTAACCTGCCCCGGCCGGGCTCTAAAGCTGATATCCTTCAGCACCGGCGCCTGGGCTCCGGGATAGGCAAATTCCACCCTGTCAAATTGAACTCCGGCATCAGCATCATCCATCACGCCTGCCGCAGATGGCTCACCGATCTCCGGTTCCTCATCCAAAACCTCCACAATCCGATCAGCAGAGGCACTAGCCCGGGGGATCATGCTGAACATCATCACAGAGATCATCACAGAAAAGAGAATATGCATGATGTACGTCAAAAAGGCGGTGAGATTTCCGATGGGCATGGCTCCCATATCCACCCTGCGGCTGCCCACCCAGGTGACTATCACATTGGCCAGGTTGATGACTAGAAACTGGAGAGGCATGAATAAAGCAAAGTGCTTCTGGATCTCCAAGGCCGTTGAGGTCAAATCGGCATTGGCCTTCCCGAAGCGCTGTTCCTCATGCTCCGACTTCACAAAGGCCCGGATAACCCGCACCCCACTCAGCTTCTCCCGTACCACCTGATTGAGCCGGTCGATCTTCACCTGCATCTCCCTAAAGAGAGGCACAACTCTCCTAAGATTCAGGGCCAGCAGCACCCCCAGCACCGGCACAAGGAATACAATGGACCACGAAAGGGCTGCATCCTGCCGAAGAGCCATAAAGATACTGCCGATAGCCATGAACGGTGCAAACAGCATGATGTTCATTCCCATGAGTACAGCCATCTGGATCTGCTGGACATCATTGGTGGTGCGGGTGATCAGAGAGGATACTCCGAATCGGTTGACTTGAGCCTGGGAGAAACCCTGCACCTTACGAAAGACATCCCCGCGAAGGTCCCTTCCCACGGACATAGCTACCTTTGAACTGTTGTAGACTGCGAGTGCGGCACAGACCCCCAGGAGAAGGGTTACCAGCAGCATAAATGCCCCAGTCCGGATGATATACCCAAGGTCTCCTCGGGCAATCCCGTTATTGACAATGGCAGCATTTAGATTGGGCAGATACAGGTTTGACATTGCCTCCACCAGCACAAGGATGACACCCAGAAGAACCTGGCGCCAATAAGGTCTAAGATAAGTAAGGAGTCTTATCATGTGAAGGTCCTCCATTCAATGCTCTAGAGTTCTTCTGCTGCAAACCGGCAGAACAGCTCCAGCAGGTCACTCAGCTTTGACTGCTGCTCCGATGACATTTTGCCGAAGGTGCTTGCAATGAACTGAGCCAGGACAGCATTTTGCTCATCATAAAGTGCCTTGCCCTTCTCAGTAAGGAAAATACGCACCAAGCGTCGATCTTCCTCATCACTCCTGCGGACGATCAAGTCCGCTGCTTCCATTTTCTCCAACATTACAGCAACAGTGGGAGCAGCCTTGCGCAGTTTTTCGGCCATCTCCCGCTGAATAATGCCGGGATAGTTGGCGATGATCAAGAGGCAAGCGCTCTGCCCTGGATAGAAGCCCTTTTCCGACATCAACTTGAACATCAACTGGTGATGCAGCCGGATTGCCCGGAAGAAGTTGTGGAAAAGGACCGTACTCTGCTCATTGATTCCTGGTATATCAAAAAAGACGGGTTCCTGCCCCCCATCCCATTGACGCCTGCGCATGCTTAACCCCCCTTCCACTGCAAAGCCAAACAATCTGCCAGCAGCTGGCAGTCAGGAAAGTCACCAAATGTCCTTAGCTTGCTAATTAGTAGTATGCTAATTATTGTACCACATTAGGGAATTCGTGCGCGTCAAAAATACGCGGACTTCTCAGCGCCACCTAGGCGGTGCGTTGATTTGTCGTGATAGACTCATTATCCCATCATCGGAAGGTTGGTAGGATTGGCAGCTTTGACGCTTACTTCATAGTCCTGCTTGATTGATGTAAGATAGCGCCTATCAACAAAGCAAATAGGCGCCGACACGGCGCCTTCTTGACCTAAACTAGACTTACCGCCCTTTCTACATTCAAAAACTCCAAAGAATCG
>JAAYGR010000100.1 GCA_012727675.1 Bacillota bacterium | reverse complement strand
TCAGCTTCTCAATCACAGTCTTTGCCTCTACCACCCACCGGGATACTGCCACATTGTTGGACTTTGAGCCGATGGTATTGACTTCCCGGTTCATCTCCTGGATCAAAAAATCCAGTTTCCGACCCATTGGCTCGTCCTTCTCCAGGGTAGCGCGAAACTCCACCAAGTGACTGGCCAGGCGCACAATCTCCTCATCAACATTAGCCCGATCGGCTATGATGGCCGCCTCCGCTGCCAGGCGATTGGGATCTATAGGCATATCCCCCACAAGCTCAGCAATCCGGGTCTCCAAACGGGCCAGAGCCTCCTGGGGAAGCGATTCTGCCAGTGCTTTGACTTCCGCTAGACCTTCCTCCAGTAGCGCAAGGTGCTCCAACAAAGCCGCGGCCAGCCGCGCCCCCTCAGCTTTCCGCATTTCCACCAGAGCCTCCACTGCTTCCTGGGCCGCAGCCTCAACTAGAGATTGAAGCAGCTCTTCATCCTCTTCATCCACCGCCACCGGTTCCAACACTCCCGGCAGAGAAAGCAAAAAATCCACCCGGTTGGTGGGCTCTAGCTCAAGGCGTTGGGCAACTTCGGAAATCGCCCGGTCAAAACCCTGGAGTAATCCCCAATCAATCTTTACCGTTCTTGCCTTTTCTCGAAAATCCTCTATAGTCACTGAGATTTCGACTCTGCCCCGCCGCACTCTGCTGGTGGCAATCCGGCGGACAGTCTCTTCCAGGAAGTTGTACTCCCTGGGAAGGCGGATAGAAAAATCGCTGTAGCGCTGATTAACAGACCGCATCTCCACTGTGACAACAACTTGGTCTCCCGCTTGTCCATAGCCGTAGCCTGTCATACTACAAACAGCCATTTTCCAGCCCCATTTCCATAAATCCAAATTCAGAGATTAAAGGCCATCGGCGGCCTTTATACGTAGTTTCTTGCCGGCTGCCGTAAGTCCTGCTCACACCCTGATCACGGCTAGCCGTGCCTTTAGCTTCCCATGCACCTCTGCAACTATGTCCCCCGATACAGCACAGATTCCGGAAAAAAACAGCACAACTGCCCACTGACCGGAATTTAGGGGCACAGTGTTGAAAATAGGCTGCAGAATAGGCAAATACAAAACACCAAGCTGCATAAGGGTGGACACTAGCACAGCTCCCACAAGCCAAGGGTTACCCAAAAGTCCCAGTTCCCATACCCGGTGCTGCTCCGAACGGCATTGGAACACGTAAAACAGCTGGGACATAACCAAGGTGGTAAAGGCCATGGTCTGGGCAGATTTCAGCATGCCGCTTCCCAAGGATAATTCTAGGGCAAATACTGCCAAAGTGCTGAGCCCTATTAGCAGCCCTTGAAGCGCGATCCGCAGGTGGAGACCCCGGGCAAAAACCCCTTCCTGGGGAGACCTTGGGCCCCGCTCCATGATATCTGGATCGCCGGGATCCACACTGAGGGCGACGGCAGGCAGACCGTCGGTGACGAGATTCATCCACAAGATCTGAATAGGCACCAAGGGCAAAGGCAGACCGGCTGCCGCGGCCAGCAGCATAGTCAGGACTTCGCCTACGTTGCATCCCAATAGGTACCTGATAAACTTCCGGATATTATCATAAATGACCCTGCCTTCTTCGATGGCGGCCACGATGGTGGCGAAGTTGTCATCGGCCAGGACGATGTCTGATGCTTCCTTAGTTACATCTGTCCCGCTCCTTCCCATGGCGATGCCGATATCGGCTTCCTTAACCGCCGGTCCATCATTGACCCCATCGCCGGTCATCCCCACTATTTCACCCCGGGCCTTAAGTGCCCGCACGATGCGAACTTTATGCTCAGGCTTTACCCGGGCGAAGACATTTACTTCCTGGGCAGCATCCTCTAACTCTCTATCATCCATCTTATCCAGCTCAGCGCCGGTGATGGCCCTCGTTTTTCCCGAAACCAAGCCTAGTTCTTGGGCAACGGCCAGGGCAGTATTAGCGTGATCACCGGTTACCATGATGGTCCTAATTCCTGCCCGCCGAGCTAAGGCCACTGCCCTCACCGCCTCGGGCCGGGGAGGATCCATCATGCCCATCAGTCCCAAGAAGGTAAGGCTCCTTTCGATCTCGGCTTCCCTCAGGCGGCCGAGACCCGCCCTTTCTATACTAGGCAGGTCACTCCGCTTGGCAAAGGCCAAGACCCTCAAGGCGGAGCTGGACATAGCTTCATACTGCCTTCGAATTCGCTGTTTGTCCCAGGGCGACAGGGGTAGGGCTTTGCTGTTCTTCAAGATGTGGGTACACAGCTCGAGGATGACATCCGGTGCACCCTTGACCCAAGCAGTAGGTCTCTTCCCGGGTCCTTGGGTGATCACCGTCATCCGCTTCCGGCCGGAATCAAAGGGAAGCTCGGCAATGGGCTTCAGCTGCGCCTCCATTTCCTCCCGAAAAACACCGGCCTTAGCGGCAGCAACCAACAGGGCACCTTCCGTGGGATCGCCAACAAGGTGCCATTGGTCAAGGCTCCTTCCATTTACTCCCGGCTTTAGCCTTCGCCAAAGGCCCTTTAGGCCCCCGTTCTTTTGTTCTTGGGAATAGATCCGGGCATTATTGCAGACGGCACTGGCGGTAAGCAGCTGCTTGAGGTCGTGGTCCGGCTCCATAACCGGACGCCCATCGGCCGCCAACAAGTGGCCTTCCCGTTGATAGCCTGTACCGGTCACTTGGTATGATTTCACAGGCAGGTGAATTTCTCTGACGGTCATTACGTTTTGGGTGAGGGTACCGGTTTTATCAGAACAGATGACAGTGGCACATCCCAATGTCTCCACCGCCGGCAGGTGGCGAACGATGGCATTCCGGCGGCTCATCCGCTGCACACCGATGGCCAGGGCAATGGTAACTACTGCAGGCAGCCCTTCGGGAATGGCAGCAACAGCAAGACTTACACCGGTGAGAAACATCTGGTAAAATGGTCTCCCCTGGAGAATACCGATGGCGAATACTACAGCCACCACCAAAAGGCACCCCGCCACCAGCCACTTGCCCAGCTGCTCCAATCGCTTCTGGAGGGGAGTGGATTCCATTGGAGCACCATGGATCAGGGCTGCTATTTTCCCGATTTCGGTATCCATGCCGGTGTGGGTGACGACAAACTTCCCTTTCTCCCGGACAACGGTGGTGCCCATGAAAACACTGTTTCGGCGGTCACCCAGAGAGGTGCCTGCTGCTGCCGCGTATTCGCAGTCCTTTGCCACAGGATGGGATTCACCGGTAAGGGCAGCTTCTTCAACAGCCAAGAGACTGCTTTCCAAAAGCCGACCGTCGGCAGGAATCCGCTGTCCGGGACTGAGGAAGACAATGTCCCCCGGAACCAGCTCTACCGCCTCTATTTCCTGTTCCCGTCCATCCCGCAGGACAACACAGGTGGGAGCAGCCAGCTCTTGCAGTGCCTCCAGGGACCGCTCTGCTTTATGTTCCTGAACAAATCCCAAGAGGGCATTGCACAATATGATGGCCAAGATTGCAAGAGCATCGGCGGTTTCACCCAGGAGAGCAGAGAGCAGAGTAGCGCCGATTAGCACCATTACCATAAAATCCTGAAACTGCCGGAGGAAGCTGACCAAGAGTGATGAACGGGAGGGCTCTGCCAAGAGATTGGGACCAAACTTAGCAGCCCGCCTTTCTACCTCCTTGGCAGAAAGGCCAAATGCCTCGTCGGTGCCGAGCTGCTGCAAGACTATGTCCGTCGGCAGCCGATAATCTTCACTGGTGGACATATTTTCTGTTCCTCCCCCGGGTATACCGATAATGTGACCTAGAGAACTTCAGCCCCATAATCCATATTCCCAGCGGCAAAGAAAAATTCGCCCAGAAAACCGGTGTTTCCAGACTTAACCAAAAATGACCTGCCGCCTGCAGGTCATTTTCCTTCTCATGGATCCAATCTAGTCTTTTCTTGTCCCAATCTACTGCTGCCGGAGGCTTTCCAGCTGCCTTAGTGCCCGCCGGGCACCGTCATGGTTTTCATCCAGCTGCAGGGTTCTGTCTAAGGCATGCTCCGCCTCTTCGTATTTTTCCAGCTCAAGGTAAAAAAGTCCGCCTAAGTAGTGGAGTTCTGCAACCCTAGGATTATAGCGCTGGGCATTTTCAACCACTTCCAGCGCCTCCTCCACTGCACCGTCTTGATGCAGGAGCGCAGCCAGCCTAGCCGCGGACTCCGCATGATCCGGTGCAGCCTCCAAGACTTGCCGGTATCTCTCCACGGCAGTCTTCCGGTCTCCCGCTTCCTCCGCCAATACCCCTAATCCGTAGGCTGGTACCGCAACCAGCTCCGAATCCTCCATAGCCCTGAGATAATGAGCCCTGGCCTTTTCTTTGTCTCCCCGAACCCGGTAAATATCACCCATCAGTCCATGGACATGGAGCAAGCTGTCATCTACCCGCAAAGCTTCTCCATAGGCGGCCAGGGCAGCCTGCCAGTCTCCCTTGGCATGATATGCCATTCCCAGGGCCACCCGCACCTCACTATTTCCGGGTTCTAGAGAAGCAGCCTTCTGCAGTTCCGTGATGGCCAAATCCTGAAACCCCAAGGCAAAATAAATGAGACCATTGGTGAAATGGATGTCGGCACGGCTGCGGTTCGCGCTGGAAACTGGAGCCAGTGTGATGGAAATAGCCAAAATGCCGGCCAGGATGAACAGGATGTGTCTGCGCAAGTACAACACCTCACAGGGGCTCCCCGAAGCAGTGAAGAGCCAAATAGAGAATACATAACTTGAAGCCCAGGGGCTAGATGTCTTAGTGTATTTCGGCATGGGTAAAGGGACTTCCTCTTATTGTTGTGCTATACTTATAGGGAATTCCAACCCGAAGCCTTTGGCGCTGCGGGTTTCCTATAAGGATGTGTGAGGATATGGCAATGGATGGGATCGTTTTAGCGGCAGTCAAAGGAGAAATGCAGCAGCTGCTAGGCTGCCGTATTACTAAGATATACCAGCCGGCGAAGCGGGACATTGTCGTCCACTGCCGCCGTCCCGGAAGTAACCTTGCGGTTATCTTATCGGCTGATCCCCAAAACGCCCGGGTCTTCTTGACGGAAGATGTCCCAGAGAATCCCTTAAGTCCGCCTTCTTTCTGCATGCTCCTCAGGAAGTACCTAGAGGGCGGCAAGATCACAGCTGTTGAGCAGCCCGACCTAGAGCGGATTTTGGAAATCAAGGTTGAGAATTTCGCCGATAGCAGCGAGCTCACTACTTACCGTTTGATCGCCGAAATAATGGGCCGGCACAGCAATATCATTCTCGTCGATGCAGCCGGAGAGGTGCTGGACGCCGTTATGAGGGTCGACAGCCGGATTAATCGCTACCGAGAGATCATTCCTGGAGCTCTCTATATCCCCCCTCCTGACCAGGGAAAGCTTTCACTCCTAACCTTAGATTGGCAACCTTTCCTAACCAGATTGGCCCCAGCATCTCCCGAAGCCCGCCTTGCTCGGCTGATCCAAGACAACTTTACCGGCGTAAGCCCCAAGGTCGCGGCTGAATTAGTGCAGCGGGCAGGACTGGACCCCGATTCTCTGCGGCGGGATGTGGACCAAGACCGGTTAAGAGACCTTTACCAGGTCTTGCAGAAGCTGGGTGAAAAGATCAAGGGTGGGCACTTCACTCCTCAGATTGGGCTAAATACCGACGGCGAACCCTGCGGGGTATCGGCTATCCCCCTTACTTCCCAATTTAAAGCAACTCGGGAGTTTGCTTCCATGTCCCGAGCCCTGGAGACTTACTACGCCCATAAGCTGGCAAGACATGAAATGGCCGGTTTACAGCGCAATCTCATCGAGGTGGTGGATAGGCACCTCAACCGGTTGGCCAAGAAAATTAAATCCCAGGAAGCTGAGCTGTCGGAAGCGGAGGATGCAGACAAGTACCGGATCTATGGCGAACTGCTTACAGCCAATCTCTACCAGCTGCAAAAGGGGATGGAAGCTGTCACCCTGGAGAATTTCTATGACCCTGATCTAGGAAAGATCACCATCCCATTGGACCTGAGACTGACCCCCTCCGAGAACGCCCAAGCGTATTTTCGTCGCTACAACAAAGCCAAGAAGACCCTGGTAGAGGGAATGTACCACTACCAGCGTTCTCTGGAGGAGCAGAGATATCTGGAACAGGTGCGAACCAGCTTGGACCTGGCAGTAGATCTTTCAGACCTGTTGGACATTCAAAGGGAGCTGACTGAAGAAGGCTATATCCGCCCTGTCAAGAGCCGAAAATCCAAGGACCCAAGACAAGGGAGGCCCCAGCCCCTGAGGTTCCGATCCAGTGATGGACTGGAGATCTTGGTTGGGAGAAACAACCGCCAAAACGAATACGTCACCTTTAGAGCAGCTGGACCAGATGACATTTGGCTCCATGTTAAGGATATACCCGGTTCCCATGTGATTATCAAAGCCCAGGGGATCGAGCCCCCGGCGAGTACCTTGGAGGAGGCTGCCCTTCTGGCCGCCTATTACAGTAAAGGCCGCACAGGCCGTAACGTAGCGGTAGATTACACAGCCAGGAGACATGTCCGCAAACCCCGGGGAGCCAAGCCGGGAATGGTGATCTACGATCATTATCGAACCATCTTTGTTTCGCCAGTGCCGGAGGTTGTTAGACCTCTATTGGTAAGGCAAATAAATGCCGCTGTCCGAGACGAGACTTGAACCCCTTAATGAACTAAGGACCCCGCCTCCCCGGCAGGGTCCTCTATATTGATTGACAGAAAATGGGCGAGTTCTCCGTTCCTGAACCGTCTCTGCTCGATGTGATACCGGCTGCCTGCACCCACCCTCCGTCTTTGACGTTTTGCTTTATTGAGAGTGCAGCTGGAAAGTACTGCCTGAGCATCCATAATACTCTAGGTTATGCTCTCCAGAGATAAGTGTTCTTTTAGGAACTATTTTCTCCTGCAATATAGGAGTTAATATATCGTTAAAGCTGCCTTAATGCCGGAAATGCCGGCGCTGGGTAAACACCATGGAAATCCCGGCCTCATTGCAAGCGGCGATGGAGTCCTTATCCCGGATGGACCCTCCCGGCTGAATAATGGCTCTGATCTTGTACTCCGCCGCCAGCTTCACCACATCATCGAAGGGGAAGAAAGCATCTGATGCCAGGACAGCACCCTCAGCCTTCTCTCCAGCTTGCCTAAGGGCGATCCTTGCTGCCTCCAGGCGGTTCATCTGTCCGGCTCCCACCCCGATGGTCATGCCGTCCTTAGCCACTACAATGGCGTTGGACTTGACGTACTTGACAGTCTTCCAGCCAAACTCCAGATCCTTCCACGCATCCGCCTCCGGTGCTGTATCGGTTACCACCTGCCAGGCATCCCTGGTGTCCTCCGAAAGGTCAGCTTCCTGCACCAGCCAGCCTCCCTTAACCCGTTTCCAGTCCCACCATTTGTCCTGGGGAGGATTGGCAAGGGCCTCGAGCCGAAGGAGCCGCAAGTTCTTCTTCTGGGTCAGAATCTCAAGCGCTTCATCGGTGAAATCGGGAGCGACGATTACTTCCAGGAAGATCTCGGCCATTGCCTTGGCTGTGTCCCCATCAACAGCCCGGTTACAGGCAATGATCCCCCCAAAGATGCTCACCGGGTCACCCTCATAGGCCTTGCGGTAAGCCTCGGCTAGGGTGTCGGCAATTGCCCAGCCGCAGGGGTTAGCGTGCTTCACAGCTACAACTGCCGGCTCTGTGAATACTTTGGCCATTTCCACCGCTGCCGCGGCATCATTGATATTGTTAAAGGACAGTTCCTTGCCGTGGAGCTGCTCTGCCCGGCAGAGGGAATCGGTGGGAGGATATATATCTCGGTAGAATGCTGCCTTCTGGTGGGGATTCTCACCGTAGCGGAGCTCCTGCTGCATGACTATGGGAATAAAGCCCTGGCCTGGAAACTCTGCCGTCCCCGGCTGGTCTGAACCAAGGGCCAGGTCCAGTCGGCCGCTTTCCCGGGCTAGATAGCTGTAAATCAGGGAATCATACTGGGCCGTGTGGCCAAAGGCCTCCAGGGCCAGCTCCCGCCGCAGGTCCATGGACAGGGTGCCATCACCCTCCTGCAGTGCCTTCAGTATCTCGGGATAGCGCCGGGGGTTTACCACCACCGCTACGTCGGGGAAATTCTTAGCCGCTGCCCGGATCATAGTGGGACCGCCGATATCAATGTTTTCCAAGGCTTCCTGTAAAGTGACCCCCTCTTTAGCTACTGTAGCTCCGAAAGGATACAGGTTGACCACCACGAGGTCAATAGGTTTGATGCCCAGGGTCTGAAGTTCAGCCATTTGCTCCGGCACATCTCTTCTAGCCAGAATGCCGCCGTGGACGGCAGGATGAAGTGTCTTCACCCTGCCCCCAAGACACTCAGGGAAATCTGTAATATCGTGAACTGGAGTAACATCGATACCCCCGTCTTTCAAGGCAATGTATGTCCCACCTGTTGAGATGATCTCAACACCCAAGGCTGCAAGGCCCCGGGCAAAATCAACGATCCCCTCCTTATTTGATACACTGATCAAAGCCCGCTGAATCCGCATGTCTCCATTCTCCTTTCAAGAAAGCTCTCTTCAAAATGTCCTAGGTACCAAAAACCGCCTGAGCATAAAATGCCCAGGCGGTCGGCTGATCGTCGTTACCCTGCTCCCCGGTGGTTTTCCACCTTAATCCGCCAGTCGCAGGCGACTAGTTGTTTTGCCTTTATTGTAGCCAGACTATTTGCCGGCTGTCAATACCCCAGTGACTGTCACATTGCGTTTTTTCGCATATTTGTATCGGATTTCCATCAACAGGAGCCGATTAAGAGAGGAATCAGCACTATAGGCGCCGAATTCTTACGTAAAATCCAAACCCCTTTAAAGGAGAGTTTAGAATGCCTGTGCATAACTCTGTCCTGGAGGAAGTCCAATACCAGGTCGACAAATATCTCGCCCATCATAAAGACGCCCTCGCTTGTTCATGCCAGCAGTGCCGAGATGATGTTATCGCTCTGGCTGCAAGTCAGCTGCCCAGTAGGTACACCACATCTCCAACAGGCCGGGCCATCATTGGAGTTGAGCTTCAATCAAAGCAGGCGCAGCTTGATATTTTCCAGGCGATACTGACCGCCATTGCCAAGGTGAATCAATCACCCCGCCACGATCCCAACCGGGCTGTGAGGGTATAGATCACTACTCAAGTTCTTCAATCACGACCCGCTCTTCCCCATCGGTCTCTGTTAATCTGACACTTATTATTTCCCGCAGAGAGGTGGGTACGTTCTTTCCAACATAGTCGGCTCGAATGGGCAGCTCCCTATGTCCCCGATCCACCAGCACCGCCAATTGGATCTGACGGGGCCTACCGTGATGGATCAGAGCATCCATGGCCGCCCGGGTTGTGCGGCCAGTAAACAGCACATCATCTACCAGAACCACAATTTTTCCGTTAATGTCCTCCGGAAGCTTTGTCTCTTCTACCACAGGCTGCTCGGCAATGGTACTTAAATCATCACGATACAAGGTAATATCCAGCTCGCCCATGGGCACCGCCACGCCTTCGATCTCCTCAATCCGCTGAACTAACCGCCGGGCAAGGGGTACTCCTCGGGTGCGGATTCCCACCAGCATCAGGTCTTCGACACCCTTATTCCGCTCTAGGATTTCATGGGCAATGCGGGTTAAGGCCCTGCCTATCGCAGCTTCATCCATGATCTGGGCTTTTATCATAGGAGTTGCAAAAACCCCCTTCTTGAGCTCTTAAAATAGTATAAGGCCCTCTAGGGCCGAGTTCCCAATTCATGGCAAGTTTAACACTGTAGGGCTAGGTTTGTCAACGCACTGCGCTCCTGCGAAGTTTATCTATCACCTCGGCCATATCATAGGGTACTGGCACCGAAAAGGCTAAGCTTTCCCCGGTGCGGGGATGCCGAAAACCAAGGTGATAGGCATGGAGGGCCTGACGAGTCATCCCCAGGTGGTTTTGCCTACCGCCATATACCTGGTCCCCCACCAGTGGATGATGGATATGGGCTAGGTGGACCCGGATCTGATGGGTGCGCCCTGTCTCCAGCCGGCATTCCACCAGCGTATGCTGGTCAAATCGCTCCCGCACATAGTACCAAGTGCGGGCAGGCCTGCCCTTTTCCACCACGGCCATCTGCTTTCGCTTCACAGGATGCCTGCCGATGGGAGCATCGATTACTCCTTGATCTTCCCTGAAATTACCCTTTGCTAAAGCCAGATACCAGCGCTCTACAGTCCGCCTCTTCAGCTGGGCGGCTAGGGATTTATGGGCATAATCGTTTTTCACCGCCACCAGTACCCCGGAGGTATCCTTATCCAGCCGGTGAACGATACCGGGCCGGAGCATCCCTCCAATTCCCGATAGATCCCGGCAGTGGGCCAAGAGAGCGTTGACCAATGTCCCTTGGTAATTGCCGGCCGCAGGGTGAACCACCATACCCGGCGGCTTATTGATAACGATGATATCTTTGTCTTCGTAAAGGATATCCAAAGGAATGGATTCAGGCACAACCTCCAGGGGCTGAGGCGGCGGTATCTCCACCCGAACGTCATCTCCGGCAGTGAGCAAGTAGCCGGCTTTCACCTGCCGGCCGTTGACAAGCACCAGCCCTTGATCGATGAGTTTCCGGAGATACGAACGGGACCGTCCTTCGATTTTTTCTGTCAAATAACGGTCAAGGCGGCTGCTCGCCTCATTTTCTTCAACAACCAGCCGCAGCACTCTCCCCTGCTGCTCCATACTCTCCTTCTCCATCTTGCTCCCCCATATGTACATCGGATTCCGAAATCCAAACTAGAAGCAGATCAACTGCCGCTTCTGGTTTCATCTCCCCGAATGACCAGCCAAAGAAGCAAAACAACACCGGTAACGATGGCCATATCGGCTATATTAAAAATGGGCCATAATCGAACATCCAAGAAATCGATAACATAACCCCACCGCAATCGATCTGCAAGGTTCCCAATTCCACCGGCCAAAGCCAAGGTTAGTCCCAGCTTAAAGAGGGATGACTGCTGAGCAATTACGCTTCGGTTAAGCCAAACAAACACCAGAACACCACAGGTTAGCAGGATCAGAAAGGGAGTACCGTGTGGGAAAAGGCCGAAGGCAGCCCCAGGATTCCGAACTAGAGTTAGATAGAGCAGGTGGCCAGGTAGAGCCACCGACTCCCCTGGGGGTAAATAGCTTACTGCCAGGTACTTGGTTATCTGATCTAGTAAGAGGACCGCAAGGCCTAATCCAAGAAAGCGCAAGACCCTCAAACCCCCACCAAAATCTCACTCCCCGCCCATATTAGCATATCCAGGAAACCGGGACAAGCTACAGCTCCTCCAAGAAGTCATCACCAGTCATTTCCCGAGGCATCGGATAAATCCTTTCCCAATCGGTCGCCAAAAGACCATCACTTTCAATGCCTTCTAGGGGTGTCACAGTACCGATGTCTTCATCAGCGTTGATATAGGCATCATCATAGTCGTAGGCTCCGGGAATATCCTGAGGGGTATTGGCAGTTCCAAAGCGGGCCACCGCCTGCCAAGTATCTTCAGCATCAAAACCGACATTATCCTCCAATGTCAGATCAAAGGGGATTACCCTTTCTTCTACAGGGCGAACCCAATCGTCCCGCCTGCTCTCCTCGGCATTCTTACAGGCAAAGCAGAGTACTGCCGAAGGAATTGCCCGGAGCCGGCGCTCATCTATGGGCTGTCCGCACTCTTGGCAAATACCGTATTCACCCCTAGCCATAGACTCCAGTGCTGCCTCGGTGTCATCCAGCAGCCGCCGAGTATTGTCACGAAGGGCCAAGTCCTTGGCCCGATCATAGGTCTCCTGACCCAAGTCTGCGGCATGCTGATCATAGGAAGAAAGCTCCCCTACCGAATCGGTAAGCCTTTCTTCTAGGCCGCTGTTAAGGGACGCAAGGGTTTTTTCAAGCTCCTTTTTTTCTGATTGAAGCTGCTGCCGCAGCTCACGATAGAAACCGTCACCCACCAATGGACTCCTCCCATTACCGATTTCTGATTTCCGATTCCAACTCACTAGACCGCTTCAGGAAACTCCACCTCAGGGAAGACGGCGAAGTTCAGATTCGACAATCCGGGCTATTTCAGCGATAAAATGGCCGATGACAGGAAGATTCAACGAGGCCGCCTTTCCAAGAAGATAAAGAAAAACAGCACCGACAGCTGTAAATCCAACGGCGATGCCAAATCCCCGGGAGATGCCGGCCAAAAAATTAAGATACAGCAGCCGCCTGGGATCTTGGAAAAGTGCCACATACTCAGCGATACTGGCCTTCTCCAAGGCCTCACTGAGTTCATGCAGCTTCTTCAACAATGCTCCAATCAGTTTCTCCCTTGCTTCAGCCATTTCTCTTATGCTCCCGACTAACGCCCGGCTTGTTAATCCTTAGGCTTCCCCAAGGGAGGACAAAATCACCTTGAGGAGTTCACCACCTTTGGCAAGAGACAGCAAACTGCACCCACCGGCAAGAAATCTTGCCAATGGGTGCAGCTGGGGTCCGAGAGATTTCCAAGAGTCTATTTAATTGACAGAGACATGCTCAGTAACTACCTCATAGCACCGCTGACACAAGCTGGGATGACCCTCCGCTGTGCCTACAAAGGGTGAGTAGCGCCAGCATCTGACACACTTATCTCCCTTTGGCACCCGCACCAGGACCTCTAGGCGACCCTCCAAACCGGTCCAAGCACCCTCAGGCGCCTCAGCTTGCGGATCAGCTATCTCAACCTCCGAGACGATGAAGAGTGCTTCCAATTCGGCGGTATCGAACTGGCTTAGGACCTGACGAAGCTCATCATCTGGGTACAATGTAACTCCTGCGTCATTGGAGCTGCCGATGGCCTTTTCCATCCTAGCCTGCTCCAAGGCCTTGGCGACTTCCCGGCGGATGGCCATAAATTCTGCCCACTTTTCCTCAGCACTTTCTTCCAAGAGACCCTTTTCCACTGCCGGCCAAGTGCTGAAGTGAACACTGGGGCCGTCCTTCAGTTCCTCCGGCAGGTGCTGCCAAGCTTCCTCTGCCGTGTGAACTAGAATCGGTGCAATCAGCCGAATCAGCCCAGCCAGGATCTCGCTGGTAACAGTCTGGGCAGCCCGCCGGCTTAGGGAATCAGGGGCATCGCAATAGAGTCTATCTTTGATGACATCGAGATAAAAGCTGCTCAAGTCCACTGAACAGAAATTGTGCACTGCGTGGTACACAGTGTGGAATTCGTAATCGGCGTACGCCTTGATGACCCTCTCTGTCAAACGATAAAACTGGGCGAGAATGTACCGGTCGATCTCCGGCAGTTCGTCCTTGGGCACCAGGTCTGATGCCGGGTGAAAATCAGCTAGATTGCCCAGCATGAACCGGATGGTATTGCGGATCCGCCTATATACATCTGACATCTGCTCCAGTATCTTCGGTGATACTCGGATATCTGCCCGGTAATCTGCGGAAGCAGCCCACAGCCGCAGGACATCTGCACCGTAACGGCCGATAATCTCCTCCGGAGCTACTGTATTGCCTATCGATTTGGACATCTTCCGTCCTTCGGCATCCACTATGAAGCCGTGGGTAAGCACCGCTTTATAGGGTGCGACACCCCGGACCGCTACTGAAGTTAAGAGTGAAGACTGGAACCAGCCCCGGTGCTGGTCACTGCCCTCCAGGTACAGATCGGCAGGCCAGTGAAGTCCATCCCGCTGCTCCAAAACAGCCATGTGGCTAGAACCAGAATCAAACCAGACGTCCATGATATCCTTCTCTTTGACAAAGCTTTGATGACCGCAGGCAGCACAGCTGGTACCAGGCGGAAGTATATCCTGGGCTTCATGGGTGAACCAGGCATCGGAACCCTCCCGCCGGAAGAGATCTGCTACCCTCTCCACGGTCTCTTCATTAACCAAGGGCTCACCGCAATCCTCACAGTAGAAGATTGGGATGGGAACACCCCAGAGACGCTGCCTGGAGATACACCAGTCATTTCTTTCCCGGACCATATTGCTAATCCGATCAATTCCCCACCTGGGAATCCACTGTACATTTTCAATGGCCTTTAGGGCTTCTTCCCGAAAATCTTCGATGGAAACAAACCACTGTTCCGTTGCCCGGAAAATGATCGGACTCTTGCAGCGCCAGCAGTGGGGATAAGGGTGCTCGATTTTAGCATGGTGCAGAAGCAAATCCACTGCCTTAAGATCAGAGAGGATCACGTGATTAGCGTCATTCAGCTTCATCCCCGCATATTTACCGGCCTCTTCTGTAAACCTCCCTTGGTTGTCAACCGGGGCAAAGACCGGCAGCCCGTACTTGACTCCGATGGAGTAGTCCTCTAAACCATGGCCCGGTGCTGTATGGACACAGCCGGATCCCTGCTCTAAGGTGACATGATCAGCCAGGATCACCAATGAAGTCTTGTCTCTAAAGGGATGGCGGCAGAGTACGCCCTCCAATTCTTCGCCCTTCCAGCGCTGCAAAACCTCAACCTGCTTAAGGCCGGTTTCTTCAGCCACGGCAGCCACCAGTTCTTCGGCCATGAGCAGTCTGCCGGCTTCGGTATCCACCAGAACGTACATCAGCTGCGGATGCAGGGCAATTGCCTCATTGGCAGGCAGGGTCCAGGGGGTGGTGGTCCAGATGAGCACGTATGCCGGCTCATCGGTGGGAATCTTGCCCTGACCGTTGGCTACAGGAAACTTCACATAAATGGCATGGGATGTCTGATCGTGATACTCAACCTCAGCCTCAGCCAAGGATGATTCACACTCGGTACACCAGTACACAGGCTTCAAGCCCCGGTAAATATAGCCCTTGTTTACCATGGCACCGAAGATCTCAACCTGTTTAGCTTCATACTCAGGCGCTAGGGTTACATAGGGGTCATCCCATTCACCCCAGATGCCCAGTCTTTCGAACTCCTCCCGTTGGACACCTAGCCACTTTAGCGCGAACTCTTTGCACTTCTGGCGAAACTCAACCGGCGACAGGGCATGGCGGTCAACACCGAGCTGCCGCACCAGGGCATGTTCAATGGGCAGCCCGTGGACATCCCAACCTGGGACATAGGGACAATCATATCCGCTCATGGTACGGGACCGGATCACAATATCCTTCAGCACTTTATTTACTGCGGTTCCCAAATGAATATGGCCGTTGGCGTACGGCGGCCCATCATGGAGAACATACTTGGGCTGGCCCTTTCGTCTTTCCCGCAGCTGTCTGTAACAATCTTCCTCACGCCACTTTTCTTGGATCAACGGTTCCCTCTTGGGCAGATTGCCTCGCATGGGAAACTCAGTCTTTGGTAATTGAACCGTATCCTGGTACTTCATAAATGGAACCTCCTAAAGACAAGCTAAGGCACGCTCCTCGCCTGCCATACTGCTCTTATCTCTGGGTGCACCCCGAACAATCAAAAATCCTCTCATCCCATAGGGACGAGAGGACCCGCGGTACCACCCCAGTTGACCCAGGCCGCCTACGGCGAGCCTGCGCCCAGCTCTACATGCGATAACGGGCATGTACCGGCCTAGGCTAATTAGCTTACAAACATAAGCCTTTCACCTGGCAGCTCCGGGGTGATCTTCGGCAAAAACAAGTGGGACCAGGCTTTCACCAATCCCGGCTCGCTGCACCCACTCCTGGTTTTTCCTACTTTCCCCTTCACAGCTTTTGCACTCAATTGACTTACATTATACGGCAAGTAACAGGCAACGTCAACTAGTTCCTGTAACAATACTATTGGGTCTCTTCGTTTTCCACGGCACTGTCCTCCTGGACAGCTGCGGTGGAGCTTATGGCACTTGCAGGTTCCTCATGGGTCTCATCGTCCTTAGGCATCAGCCTTACCTGGTCCAAGATCTGCAGCAGCTGCATCTCCAACTGCCGTCTGACCCTAGAGCGGAAAGCAAGGGCTTCCCTGGCCTGCTGGATCTCGTCAGCCACCTCCCGCCGGGCATTCTCCAAAATGCGGGCAGCTTCCCGCTTGGCATCATCGATGATGCGGGCGGCGGTCTCTTCTGCTGCTTCCCTGAGCTCCCGGGTTGACTGCCTAACGAAATCCAGGGTCTCCTGTAGAGTTCCTTCAAGGCCGTTGTAGCGGCTGGCCTGTTTCTTGAGCTCCTCTATTTGCTCTTCGAGCTCCTGTTTTTGTTTATACAGCTCCTCGTATTCTATTACCACCTTGGAGACAAACTCGTCTACCTGTTCCTTATCATATCCCCGAAAGACTTGCTTAAACTCCAGGTTATGAAGATCGATCGGCCGTAACACTGACCCACCCCCTCAGATATATCTCCT
>JAAYGR010000099.1 GCA_012727675.1 Bacillota bacterium | reverse complement strand
GGGGGCGGTTGTCCAAGGCCGACGGCAGCCGGAAACCGTGCTCCACCAGGGTTTCCTTCCGGGAACGGTCACCGGCATACATGGCCCTAATCTGGGGTATCGTCATATGGGACTCATCAATGACCATTAGAAAATCACTGGGGAAATAGTCCAAAAGGGTCGCCGGCGGTTCCCCAGGAGCCCGGCCGTCCAAATGGCGGGAGTAGTTCTCAACTCCCTGACAGTAGCCTACCTCCCGCAGCATTTCCAAATCGTAGTAGGTTCGCTGTTCAAGCCGCTGGGCCTCAAGAAGCTTGCCCCGGGAACGGAGATATACCAGCCGCTCCTGCAGTTCTTCTTCGATAGAAACCAGTGCCCGCTTCATCTTTTCCTCTGAAGTGACGAAATGGTTCGCGGGATAAATAGTGATCTGGTCCAGCTGCCCCAGGATTTCGCCGGTGATGGGATCGATCTCCAAAATCCTGTCAACTTCATCACCAAACAGCTCAATGCGGATGATATTCTCGTTGTACACCGGGATGATCTCTATTACATCTCCCCTGACCCGAAAGGTACCCCGGGTAAAGCCTATGTCATTGCGGTGATACTGAATTCCCACCAGCCGCCGCAGGATATTGTCCCGGTCGCGAAAATCCCCGTGCTGCAAAGACAAGGTCATTCCCACATATTCTTCCGGTGAGCCCAGGCCGTATATACACGACACACTGGCGACGATAATCACATCTCGCCTTTCAAACAGGGCGCTGGTGGCAGCATGCCGCAGTCGGTCAATCTCATCGTTGATGGAGGCATCCTTCTCGATGTAGGTATCGGTCTGGGGCACATATGCCTCCGGCTGATAATAGTCATAGTAGCTGACAAAGTAATGCACTGCGTTATAGGGAAAGAACTGGCGAAACTCACTGCACAGCTGAGCTGCCAGTGTCTTGTTATGGGCAATTACTAAAGTTGGTTTCTGCACCCTGGCAATTACTTGGGCTAGGGTAAAGGTCTTGCCTGTACCGGTGGCTCCCAGGAGAGTCTGCTCCCGCATGCCTGCCTGCAGGCCCTTTACCAAAGCCTCTATGGCTTCCGGCTGATCTCCCGACGGACTAAAATCCGATACAACCTGAAACGGTTGATTTGTTGCCATTTCAGCTCAACTCCTTCGAGGCTGCCTAAGCCCAGGGCTGCTCCGCGGGCAGCCAGCTACACAGCAGGAAGTGTCTCCCTTAACCTGCTGGCCATACTCGGTTAACAGTTTATTATACCACATAGGTTAGCACAGTATTGGAATGATGGGCAAGGTTGATGCGAACATATATTCTTTCTCTGAAGGGCAACTGATTCCTGCTCAGTCTTGTGAATGAGGAGAGGAAGATACGATCCTGGAGGCTGGAACAACCACTACGCCTTCTTCTTCAAAGCGGGGAAGCATCTCCACCAGCGCGCGATAGGTCTGGGGACGGACATGTCCGATGCCGACAGCTTGTCCATCCCGTTTGGCACGCTTGATAAGACGCTCGATCTGGGCCTTCACTTTTTCTAAATCGGAATAGTGATCCAGAAACACCTGATTGGTAGCTGTAGGTATTCCCATTTCTGCTGCTACTCGCCCGGCAACAGACGCAGGTGATGTCCAGCTGTC
>JAAYGR010000098.1 GCA_012727675.1 Bacillota bacterium | reverse complement strand
CCATACTGCTGAGCAGGGACGGTACCTTCCTGTACCACCCTGACAGCAGCCTAGTCTTTACCGGTAAAGCCAGTGACTTTAGCGGAGATTTCGGCAGACTCAGCCGGGAGATGCTAGCCGGGAGAACGGGACAGGGTGAGATAAGCCATGAAGGAGAACCTTCGGTGGTTTACTATGATTCAGTGGACATGACAGGCTGGGCTTTAGGTGTTGTGATCCCCCGCAGGCTTCTGGCACAGATAATAATCAAACAAGTAATTACCAACCTTATTATCGCTGCGGCATTTATCCTGGGAGTCACAGTCATTATGTCCCGGCTGATTCGGCGTTTTCTAGCGCCCCTTGGTCAGATGGAGGAACTGGCCGGCCTAGTGGCAGCCGGGGACTTGACCGTAACAGTTGAGGCAGGGGGTAATGATGAGGTGGGAAGGCTTGCCGCAAGCTTTTCCCAAATGACAGAGGGCCTCAGGACAATAGTCAGTACCTTGAAGGAGTATTCTTGGCGGGTTGCCGGTACCGCGGCAGAACTCTCCTCTTCATCGGAACAGGTGGGAGCATCGGTTGAGCAGGTGGCAGCCAGTGCTAACCAGTTCGCGGGGACAGCTGCCGAAATGAGTGAAAGCATTCAGAGTATGGCCGGCACTGCTGATCAGGTGTCAGAGACAGCGGCCACCGGCCATGAAGCCGTGGTAAAGGCCATGGATGAGACCAGCAAGCTGAAGGATGAACTCGCAGAGCTGGCAGATGATGTGGAGGAATTAGGCAGGGCCTCCCAGTCCATCAGCCAGATCGTCGATATGATCAGGGACATCGCCGACCAGACCAACCTCTTGGCATTGAATGCCGCCATTGAAGCAGCTAGGGCTGGAGATGCCGGCCGGGGCTTTGCCGTAGTTGCCGATGAAGTGCGGAATCTAGCGGAGCAATCTGGTCGGGCTGCTGCCGAAATTGGGGCCATTGTTGCGAGGATCCAGCGGGAGACCCAGGAGACAGCAGCAGGCATGCAAAGAAGTGCTGCTCAAGCAGAGCACACACTGGAAGTTGTCAACGCCAGTGGACAGCGTCTGGAGGCTATTATCCATCATATTGAGCGCTTGGTTACTGACCTGCGGGAGGTATCTCTTGGCACCGATGAAGTGAGCAGCGGCAGCCAAGAAATAGCGGCTGCTACAGAGGAACAATCCGCCGCCGTCCAGCAGGTTGCTTCATCCTCCCAAAGCCTAAATACCCTAGCTGGAGAGCTGAACCGCCTGGTTGGCCAGTTTAGGATAGAATAGCCAAACTGAAGAAAGAGGATTACTGCAATCAGGGTCAAAGGCAATCGGCTGCTGCAGGCTCCAGTGTGCAGGCCGCAGCGGTCGATTGCTTTTCTCTTGATATTTTGCTGAAATCCATGATTACACATTTGATTGAATGATACGGCTGATAATGGTAGAATTATGCACTAGGAATTGTACCACATTTTAGCAATAAACGGGGTTATACTCAGCGACCACGTCATAGAAGGGATGATGCAGATGAGGAAGAGGAAGGTAAGAAGTAAAGAAACACTGGTACGAAAGCTGATGATGCCGACCCTAGTGCTGGTACTGGTCGGGTTTGGTCTAGTCACCATAGTCTCCGGCGTGTCATTGTACAAACTCGGGTGGCAGGCTACCAACGATACAGGTAAAGAGGCTTCTACCAGGGCTACTGCCGAGCTTGAGACCCATTTTAAGACCTATGCAGTTATAGCTGAGACACTGGCACAGTCGGAGGATGTCGCCAATTTCGCCCGTCAAGCTATCCACCGGTCCCCAAGGGATTACCGCGATAGTGAAGCTTATGCGGAATATCTATCGACCATTAGAAGGATAGCTGATAGAGATGAGCATATCACCAACCTCTACTTTGCTTCCGAGGCAGCTCAGACCTTTTTTGATATCCACGAATCGGAAATGTCTTTCTTCTACAGGATCAATGAAGAGGAATGGTATCAGCAGGGTAAGGCAGCTAATGGGTTGTTCTTTACTGAGCCCTTCATAGAAGAAACCACCGGTGCCCTTGTAATTTCCATTACATATCCTGTTTATGTTGATGGTTCATTCAAAGGGATAATGGGCATCGATGTGGATTTGGACAGCATAGCGTCTATTGTATCATCAGTAAGAATCGTTGAAGGCAGTTATGCCATCCTGCTCAGTCGAGACGGCACATTCCTGTATCACCCTGACAGCAGCCTCACCTTTGCCGCTAAGGGGACTGAGCTGGAGGGGGATTTCGGCAGGATCTGTCAGGATATGGTCAATGGCAAAGCCGGATTCGGTGAGGCGGTTCATGATGGGGAGCCAGTGGTGGTTTTCTACGATCCAGTGGATATGACAGGATGGTCTTTGGGTGTAGTAATCCCCCGGAGCATTCTAGCACAGGCGATAGTGAGGCAGCTGGTTGCGACCATCGTGATTTCTGCTGCAGTTGTCCTGTGTGTAGCCTTTGTGATGTCACGGCTGATTCGGCGTTCCCTAGTGCCCCTTGGTCAGATGGAGCAGCTGGCTGGGCTGGTGGCAGCCGGTGACTTGACTGTAACAGTTGAGGGAAAGACCAATGACGAGGTAGGGAGACTTGCCGAAAGTTTGGGCCAAATGACAGAGCGCCTCAGGGCAGTAGTTACCACCTTGAAGGAATACTCGGATCAAGTGGCCGATATGGCCGCGGAGCTTTCGTCTTCATCCCAGGAAGTGGGAGCATCGGTTGAACAAGTGGCTGCCAGTGCCAATCAGTTTGCTGGAACAGCCAGCAAGATGAGCAGCAATATCCAGACGATGACGGAAACCGCTGGCCAAGTGTCAGAGACAGCGGTAACCGGACGTGATGCGGTGGCAAAGGCCATGGATGAGACCAATAAGCTGAGGGAGGAACTGGCCAAGCTGGCCGGTGACATAGAGGATCTAGGCAAGGCCTCCCAGTCCATAGGCCAAATTGTCGGCATGATCAGGGATATTGCCGACCAGACCAACCTCCTGGCCTTGAATGCTGCCATTGAAGCCGCCAGAGCGGGAGAGGCTGGTCGAGGTTTTGCCGTCGTAGCCGATGAAGTGCGGAATTTGGCGGAACAGTCGGGTCAAGCTGCTGCAGAAATTGGGGCTATTGTAGCTAGGATCCAGCGGGAGACTGAACAAACAGCAGCTGGGATGCAAAGAAGTGCTGCCCAATCAGAGCAGACATTGGATGTTGTCAATGCCAGCGGAGCCCGTTTGGAGGCCATCATCCGGCATACTGAGCGTCTTGTCGACCACCTGCGGGATGTAGCAGTCGGTACCGACGAGGTGAGCAGCGGCAGCCAGCAAATCGCGGCCGCAACAGAAGAGCAGTCTGCTGCCATTCAGCAAGTTGCCTCAGCATCGCAGAATCTAAGCAGGCTGGCTGGGGAACTAAACCGCTTAGTCGGGCAGTTCAAGCTGGAGTAGTGAGTCTCAGCAGTAACAGGAACCTAGAGCAGTGGGCCGCTGCAGCCTAAGCGGTCTACTGCTCTTCTCTATATGTCTCCATATCAGCCAAGTCCATAAAAAGGAAAAAGCCCGCCGGGGCTGCGGCGGGTTAGGTAATAGGAAGGAGAAAGCATACATTCCTAGATGGTGTCTTGGTAGTTAATTCATTGTCTATATTATAGAACAATTGGAAAGGACAGTCAAGGGAAACGGATGTTACCCCGCCGCCTGGTCACCAGGGCCCTAAAGCACAGCACGACCTACTGTTAATGCCTTCCTAGAAGGCCGCCGATAAGACCGATAAAAGCAAATAATGTGTAGTAGCCCGCACTGGTGATATTCAATGCTGTGAACTCCATAACGCCTTGAATAATTAGGCGGTCCAGGCCGAACCAAGAGCCGATCCAGGCCACCAATAAACCGACAATCAAGCCGCCGAACATTTGGATCCCTCCACTGATGCCGTTCCGCTAAGAGCGGTCATACAAATACGATGCCGTTATTCCCATAATATATCATTCCCTTCTAAATGTATATGGGCATATGGGGACACATGCCTACAGAGCTGCCCCTTGAGGCTGTGACAACTGCTTCTATTTACGGCAGGCCTTAAAGAATCAGGCTAGCACCCTTTGGATGCTAGCCTGGCAGCTTGAGTCAAGCATGCTTCTAGGTTTAATCGTAGAGCAGAGGCTTAATATGATCTGCCTCTATGTTGTCTTTGTTGAACCAATAGCAGCCGGTATCGATGGTTTTCTCAACCGGCTCGCCGTTGATGGCCATGTAGGCCGCCTTTACAGCTTCATAGCCGATGCCTACAGGGTTCTGGGTTACAGCCCCGGCCATTACACCGGACCGGATGGCATCCAGCTGCAGCCTACCGGAGTCAAAGCCGGCAATTACGATCTTGCCCTGCATGTTCATTTCAATGACAGCGTTGATGACACCGATGGCAGAGCCTTCATTGCCGCCGAAGAACCCTTTTAGATTAGGATGGGCCTGGATAATAGCCTTGGCCAGGTCGGTGGACCGGAGATGGTCACCTCCGCCGTACTGGATATCTACTATGGTGATCTTGGGATATGCTTCCTTGATCCGGTCGACAAACCCATCCCGGCGCATGACACCGGTATGGCTGGTCTGGTCGTGGACGATGACTGCGACTTCCCCTTCGTAGCCGATGAGTTCTGCCAAGTTGTCGGCAGCCAAAGCACCGGCGGCATAGTTGTCGGTGGCTGCTGTGGCAAGGGGGATATCGCTGTCGACACCGGAGTCAAATCCTATGATTGGAATGCCGGCAGCGTCGGCCTGTTCCAAAAAGGGAATAACTGCCTTGCTGTCCAATGCAGCAATACAGATGGCATCGGGATTCTTCGCCAAAGCAGCGGTCAGCATGTCAATCTGCTTGTCTACCTGGGATTCGCTTTCCGGCCCCTCAAAGGTGATCTCAACACCGAATTCCTCAGCTGCTCGCTCCGCTCCCAATTTCACTGCCTGCCAGAATTGATGCTGGAAGCCCTTGGAGATCATTGCGATATAGGGCTTCTCCGCGGCATGGGTCCAGCAGCTAAAGAGGGCTGCAAGCATCGCCACACTCAACAGCACTACAAGGAATTTGCGTCTCATTTAGAGATCCTCCTTCATAGTTGGTTTGTATTCCAGTCCCGTCGGGGGACGAAATACCGCAATCTTAACGCCCCTGCCTCCTGAGGATATCTGTGTATACTGCCAGGATGACGATTATCCCGATAACAACCGTCTGCCATTCCTGGGGAATAGATAGGATCCGCAGTCCATTGGTCAGCACACTCATGATAAAGGCACCTATGATGGTACCCAGAATGGAACCCTCACCGCCGCTTAGGGATGTGCCTCCAATGACTACTGCAGCGATGGCTTCTAACTCATACCCTTGGCCCAACGCCGGCTGGGCTGAGTTTAGGCGGGATGCCATTACAATACCTGCAAGGCCGACAAACAAACCCTCCAGGGTATAGATCCCGATCTTCCACCGATCGACATTGATACCTGAGAGCCTAGCCGCCTCTTCGTTGCTGCCCAGTGCAAAGGCATATCTGCCTACGATGGTTCTGGTAAGGATTAGGCTGGCGATAACAGCGGCACCAAAGAAGATGAATACCGCGTAGGGGATGCCGAAGATGGTTCCCATGGCAATCTGACGGAAAGCGGGAGTCGCTAGGAAATAGATAGGTTTCGTGCCGGATATAACCAATGAAAGACCTTTGCTGACCATCATCATGCCTAAGGTAGCGATGAAAGGCGGAAGCCTCAATTTGGCAACACAGGTTCCGTTTACGCAGCCGCAAAGAGCACCGGTGGCAAGACCAGCCAAGATACCTAAAGGTATAGGCAGCCCCCAGAAAGAAATCACCACTCCAGTCATTACCGAGCATAGGGTCATCACAGTCCCGACGGAAAGGTCAATACCGCCGGTGACAATCACAAAGGACACGCCCACAGCCAGAATGCCGTTGACCGCTGTCGAAAGCAAAATCCCCACAATGTTGTTGAAACGGGCAAAATTAGGTGAAGCTAAGGAAAAGCCTACAAAGAGTACAATCAAACTGGCAAAGGCCAGCAGCTTTTGGGTAGTATCAGACCGAACGAATGAAGACCTTTCCACAAATTCTACACCGGCGGCTGCAGACTTAGGCTGCATGGTATTACCTCCATTCCATCTTACTGTCGAGCAATGCTCTCCCGTCTGGTGGCATACTGCAAGATCCGCTCTTGGGTGGCTTCAGCCGCGGGCAGTTCGCCTGTGATCTGACCCTCACACATGACAATGATGCGGTGGCTCATCCTCAGGATCTCCGGCATTTCAGAAGAGATCATGATAATTCCTTTACCGCTCTCTGCAAGGTCATTGAGGAGTTTGTAAATCTCGCTCTTGGCACCAACGTCAATTCCCCGGGTAGGTTCATCGAAGATCAAGATCTCGCAGTTTCGCACCAACCACTTGGCCATGACTACTTTCTGCTGATTGCCACCAGATAGGTACCTTACCCTTTGCTCCAGGGTGGGAGTTCTAATGCTTAAATCACTAACTTGGGCTTGGGCGGTTCTTTGGATCTGGGCATGGAGCAGCCACCCCATGACGCCCGTAAATCTTTCTAAGGCAGCGGCAGCAATATTCGTACTTACATCCAATGTGGGCATCAGGCCGTACCGCCTGCGGTCCTCCGAAAGATACCCGATTCCGTAACGGACGGCATCGTGGGGACTCCTAATTTCGACCCTCTGGCCGTGGACGTAGATCTCTCCTGAATCCACAGGGTCGGCACCGAAAATAGCTCGGGCAACCTCGGTGCGTCCGGCTCCTACTAGGCCGGCAAAACCCAAGATCTCACCCCGCCGCAGCTCGAAGCTGACGTCTTTAATCTCCCGACTTCTGTTTAGATTTCTGACCTCGAGGATCACTTCACTATCTACGTCCAGCTTTGAGGTACGGGCTGTTTCATAGATCTCTTTACCGACCATCATGCTGATGATTTCATCAATGGTCACTTCCTCAGTACTTACTGTGGCAATGTACTGGCCGTCCCGCAGGACCGTTACCCGATCTGCGATCTGTTTCAGCTCTTCCATTCGGTGGGAAATATGGACTATTCCCACTCCCTGAGCCCGCAGCTCCCGGATAATGCGGAAAAGCTCTTGGATTTCCGAGTCTGTGAGCATCGATGTAGGTTCATCCATGATCAGTACTTCCGACTGAAAGGATAGTGCCCGGACAATCTCCACCATCTGCTGTTTGGCGACGGTAAGATCGCCAACCCGGGCCCGGGGATCAAGATCTAGGTTCATCCTGTCCAGCAGTTCTTGGGCTTGTTGGTTTAGCTGTTTCTCATTGAGGACAAAACCAGCCTTGAGGGGTTCCCGACCGATGAAAATGTTCAGAGGGGCAAAATTCCTTCTAGTGGGAAAAAGAACATATAAGCCAAAAAGAGGAATCACAAGGTACAGGCGGAAACTAGAAAGCGGTGGAGTTTACGAAAGGGGGATTGAAACATGAAACAACTTGCCTGGAATGCTAAAATGAAGGAAGCAGTTGACGCCATGATTGAGCATGGAGCTTTTCTTACCACCAAGGTGGGGGATGAGCAGAACACAAT
>JAAYGR010000097.1 GCA_012727675.1 Bacillota bacterium | reverse complement strand
TAAAGGTAATTTCGGCTGTCATTATCGGCGGGGCCAGTCTGAGCGGTGGAGAAGGTACAGTCATCGGTTCCTTCTTAGGTGCCCTGCTCATGGCTATCATCACCAATGCTCTCACCCTTCTGGGAGTTGACGTGTACTGGAACGAGTTTGTCATCGGAGCCACTTTGCTGCTGGCTGTGGCCGTTGACGTCATCGGCGGGAAGAAACGCCAGAAAGCGTAGGTTGATCTGAACGAGCGAATCAAGAAAATGTGAGGGGGCCAGAATTATGACTTCACGGGAACGGGTACACCTAGCTTTGAATCATAAGCAGCCTGACCGGGTGCCGCTGGATCTCGGCGCTACCAGCGTCACCGGCATGCATGTGAGCAGTGTGTATGCACTGCGGCAGGCCCTGGGCTTAGATGAGCCGGGAACCCCGGTTAAGGTTGTTGAGCCTTTCCAGATGCTGGGCGAGATCAAGCCCGACTTGATGGAGGCATTGGGCATTGATGTTGTGGGAGTGGGCATGCCCAAGAACATGTTTGGGTTTGAGAACAAGGACTGGAAGCCCTGGACCTTCTGGGACGGCACCCCTGTCCTAGTGCCCGGCGACTTCAATACAGACCCTGAGCCAAATGGAGATATCCTGATGTATCCTGAGGGCGACAAATCGGCACCGCCCAGCGGTAGAATGCCCAAAGGCGGGTTCTACTTTGATGCCATCGTGCGGCAGGAGCCCATCGATGATGATAAGCTTAATCCTGAGGATAATGTTGAGGAATTTAAGCCCATCTCTGATTGGGAACTGGAATATATAAAGAACGAAGTAGACCGGCTGTATAATGAGACCGACAAGGCCATTGTCGGCAGCTTCGGCGGGACCAGTTTCGGCGATATAGCCTTTGTGCCGGCTCCTCAGTTGAAATATCCCAAGGGCATCCGGGACATTGAAGAATGGTATATGAGCACTGTTACCCGGAAGGAATATGTGAGAGAGGTCTTTGCGCGGCAGTGCGAGATCGCCCTGGACAACCTGAAAAAGATCCACAAAGCTGTAGGGGATAAGGTCAGTGTTGTGTTTATTACCGGTACCGACTTCGGTATGCAGACTGGCCCGTTCATTTCACCCGCAGCCTATCGGGATCTGTATCAACCCTTCCATCGCCGGATCAATGATTGGGTCCATACGAACACCAATTGGAAGACCTTTATCCATTCCTGTGGTGCGATAGTGGACTTTATCCCGGACTTTATCGACGCAGGATTTGACATCCTCAATCCAGTCCAGTGTTCCGCTGTGGGGATGGACCCAGAGACGCTCAAGGAGCGTTTTGGGGATAAGATCACCTTCTGGGGCGGCGGCGTCGACACACAGAAGACCCTGCCCTTCGGCACGCCAGATGAGGTCCGCAAAGAGGTAGAGGAACGGATCCGGGTCTTCGGCAAGGGCGGCGGGTTCGTGTTTAACAGCATCCACAACATCCAGGCCAGGACCCCGGTGGAGAACCTGGTGGCCTTGTATGAGGCCTTTAAGGAGCATGCCCGGTATTAAGGGCTGAGGATACTGATTAGATAAAATTACCATGAGAGGACAGGAGGCTGAGTAAGCTTTCCCTGTCCTCTTTTCTTGATCAAAGATGAATAATGGGTTATTATCTCAACGTCAAGTGGTAGCTCTGGGGAAGTTT
>JAAYGR010000009.1 GCA_012727675.1 Bacillota bacterium | reverse complement strand
TGTCTACGATTACCAAAGGCTTATCACCGAGTTTTCCCACATACTCCCCCAACCGATCCAGTGTGCCCGGACCCTGTACGTATTTGCCGGGTGCAGCTAAGATCTTGTCCATATTAACTCCTCCTGCTAATTGATGAGATGAAAGTCTATTCTGTCTAGTAGTTTCCGCTTTCCGTGACATATATAACCACGGAGAAGCACTGGCTTTTCGGCATATACAAAAAAGTCAGTTAACCATTTACTTCTTACCCGCTTGGGAGTATGCTTAAAACTAGGAGAGTTGAAAAATCTGGCAGACTATCCAGCGTTGGGACGGCTGTACCCGTCTCCACTGGCTCGGTGTGACCCGATTGGGGGTGAAGAAGGAGAGCTGATTTGTTATTGGCGGGCAAAGGAGAAAGCCAGAAAGGATGAAAGCCGAAATGACTAGATGCATATTTTTCGGCAAGAGAACCTTAGGCCTTTTATTGGCGATCGCCATAGTAACACTGCTGGTGGGGATAGGTGGTACAGCAAAGGCCGATGCAGAAAAAACCTACATAGAGTTCATCTTCGATTCATCCTTCAGCATGAACGAAGAGGCGGAAAGAAACAAGTCCCGTATGGATGTGGCCAAGGAGGTCATGATCGACCTAATAAGCAATCTGGAGGACCGGCCGGGTTTGGAGGTGGGTCTCCGGGTTTATGGAGCAAGGAATACCCGATGTGATGATAGTGTCTTAATGCAGAATTTTGGACCTGTGGCTGAAGTAAGGGAGAAAATCATCCAGATCGTACGCTCCCTGAAACCGAGAGGGAAGACGCCTATTGCCTACTCCTTGGAGCAGGCGGCCGGGGATTTTCCCAGTAGAGACAGCCGCAATATCATTGTGTTGATTACCGACGGCGAGGAAAGCTGCGGCGGCAGCCCCTGTGTGGTCTCTGCCACCTTACAGGCCCAGGGGATAATCTACAAGCCGTATGTAGTTGGATTTGCCATGACACAGGCAGAGGAAGCAAAGGTGAGCTGTATCGGCACTTATTACAGCGCAAAGGATAGGAGGAGCTTGAGTGAAGCACTTACCTCCATCATGAAGGAAGTTGTGGACGTACCAGAGATCAAGCCGGCTAACCTGCAGGTCAAAGTGACTTATCGGGATAGCGAGATCACCAACGACTGCCGACTCGAGCTGATAAAGGGCGGATCGAGAGTCGCTTCCTTTGGTACAGGCAGTCAAGTCTTTCGCTATTCCGGAGATCCCGGAACGGTGGACTTAAAGGTTACGTACCTCGGCATTGTAACTGTTGAAAAAACCATTACGGGTATCGAGATGAGCCAGGGCGAAACAACCGCGGTTACAGTCAAGCTCGATGACCTGTTGGGTACACTGCGGGTCAAAGTTAGGGCCGGCACCCGGGAGGTAACGGCCCAGGCGGAGGCATCTGCGAGGGACGACCGACGTGAGCTGTCACTAGCGCCGAGGGGTGATGTCCTAGCTGCCGTAATTCCGGCAGGTTTCTACGGAGTACAGGCGGTATACCAAGGCAACAGGAGCCAGTTGGCTGAAGTGGACGTGAAAGCCGGGGAAATCACCGATGTAACCCTGACAGTTGATGTGCCTGGAAAGCTCGTCCTGGTGCCGACTTTCGACGGTAGGGCGGTGCCGACGGATAGGGTG
>JAAYGR010000096.1 GCA_012727675.1 Bacillota bacterium | reverse complement strand
ACACAAAGAGCCGGATCATGTCCAGAACACCTTTGGCCCGGCTAAAGGCCAGGACAAGCAGGAGTCCCGTGGCAAGCTCCACGAGAATGTAGCGCAAAGGCACATGGTCGCCGCAGTAATGGCATCGACCCTCGGCAAACAGCCTGCCCCACAGAGTGATGGTCTCTAACCCCTGCCAAGGATGACCACAGTGGGGGCAGACTGCCTGGGGCCCTATACCCGCTTCTTCCCGCTGCGGCCACCAAGAAATGAAGTTGTTGAGCAGACTGCCCAGCAGGACACCTAAACCAAAAACGCCGAGTTTGAACCAAATCACAGGCCATCCCCTTTGCTTACAGATTTTTCTTGCGGAAGATGATAGTTACTCTTTTTTCCCATTGAGGGGAAATCCTTCCAGGTAGGCAGCAAAAATCGACCCATCTCCTGGAATAGAGCAGGGAAACATATCTTTGAACGGAATGTATATCGCGACCTGAAATCCAAATATTGGAAAAAAGCTGGCTTTCCACACAGAGCAGGAGGATCAAACAATGAACAAGTCGCTTTTTACTGAACGAATTCTTATCAAGGTCGCCCAGGCTATCCGCAGCGGCCAAAAACCCTTCGATAAGCAGCGGCTCATTGATGAGATTACTACCGATTGTTTCGCCGATGAAGAAGAGCGGAAGAATTGGCGTCCCATAGTAGCCGAGAGGATCGAACTGCTCTTGACCGATGAAAGAACCTTTATCTCCCACATACGGAATGCGTGCCGGCATTGTGAAGAAGGAAGGCGGCGTTGCACCCATGTTTGCCCCACCGATGCCATTGTCCATACAGAGGATGGAGTAACAATAGACTGGGATCGCTGCATAGAGTGCGGTCGGTGTGTCGATGGCTGCATTTCCGGTGCCATCGTAGCCCGCTCAGACTTTGCCCAGGTTGCCTCCCTATTGATACACAGCGACGAAGAGCCGGTCTACGCCATCATAGCACCGGCCTTTGTTGGTCAGTTCGGTGATCAGGTTTCGCCTTCAAAGCTTAAGGGAGCACTTCTTCAGCTGGGCTTTAGTGGTGTTTACGAGGTAGCCATGGCTGCAGATATCATCACATCCCGGGAGGCTGAAGAACTGGTTGAAAGATTCCATAGAGGCGACAAGTTTATGATTACATCCTGCTGCTGTCCCGCCTTCATGCGTCTCGTGGAAAAGACAAAACCTGCCCTAGTAGAGCTGATCTCCAACTCGGTCTCACCCATGATTGCCCTGGGCCGCCTGCTCAAGGCCAGGGAGGAATGCAAAGTAGTGTTTATCGGGCCCTGTGTAGCCAAGAAGGCAGAAGCCAGAAGGCCCGAGCTCCAGGATGCAGTCGACTGCGTTTTGACCTTCAAAGAGACCGATACCCTCATTAGGGCCGCTGAGGTGGACATAGCCTCCATAGGGGAGGACGTTCCCATGGAGGATGCATCTCATGATGGGCGGATCTATGCCCGCACTGAAGGTGTCACCACCGCGATTTCCCGGGCAGTGCACCGCATCGATCCCACAATTACCCTCAATGCGGTCCACGGTGACGGCATCAAAGAATGTATGACCCTGCTGAAGCTAGTAGAGCAAGGCAAGCTGGCTGCCAATTTCATGGAGGGAATGGGCTGTGAGGGAGGCTGTGTCGGCGGTCCCGGAACTATCATTCCCAGAGATAAAGGAAGGGAAAATGCCAACAGCTTTGCAGAGACTTCTGCGGCAGTTTCGGCTCTGGATAACCATAAGGCTGAAGAGTGGATGTTGGAATACGGTAACAAAGTAGACCTAACAACCGGCCGGAAAGCCGGGACGAAACCTGTAGAGGCACAGCGTTAACCATCTTACGGCGCCGTGATAAATCAAAAGGTGTCACACGGAAAGTCCCGATGTGACACCTGATGGCGCCCCCGGCAGGAATCGAACCTGCGACCAACAGTTTAGGAAACTGCTGCTCTATCCCCTGAGCTACGGGGGCAAAAATCTACGGTTGTTAGCGACACAAAACACCCGCGTTTGTCGCTGTATGCCCATTGTACCGCAACTGCCCACTTCCGTCAAGATAAGGTTTATCCCGAACATAACCTCCCTATGCTGCCAGATTGATAATATCCATGTAAGTGTAAGCCCTGGAGCAGCATTTTACCACATCTTATCCACAGTCATCCCCCGGTTCTTCACATAGTTATCCACAAGTTATCCACAGAATGTGGATAGATCAAACTTGTGTTTGCGGCGCGCCTTTGTTTCGGTTCTGTTAAACACCCGCAATTTCTCTACATCTTACCGCATATTATGACAGCGGAGGTGTGTAATGTGGATGAAAAGAAGGGCGCAGTTTTCCTCGACCGGGATGGCACTATAATTGAAGAAGTTAACTACCTGCGAGACCCAGCTGATGTTCGCCTGCTCCCCTATGCCGCCTGTGCCCTGCGCATCATGCAGGAGCGATATCCCTTGGTCATCATCACCAATCAGGCCGGGGTCGCTAGGGGCTACTTCGATGAACAGCGCCTCAGGGAAATCCACCGACATCTTGAGCTGCTCCTGGCAAAGGAGAAGATCCACCTAGCGGGAATATACTACTGCCCCCACCACCCGGAGGCAGGGTACTTTCCCTACCGGCGGGAGTGCCAATGCCGCAAACCCAAGCCGGGAATGCTAGAGGCAGCTGCCCGGGACCTTGACATAGATCTCTCTCAGTCTTATACCATCGGCGACAAGCTGTCGGATATCGGCGCCGGCAAGAACGCCGGCACCAAAACGGTCTTAGTCCGTACCGGCTACGGCAAGGAGCAGGAGGGGCAGATTGGTGGTTCCCAGTTTTTCCCGGATTACATCGCCGATGACCTGCTGGCTGCCGCTTGCTGGATCCTTGAACATAGGCACCAGTCGGGGTAATTTCCCGTTAGCAAGTGCCTTCTCCTGGTACGGTCTGGGCTCGGCTTTCTTCTAGCCAATGAGGTTTTCCTAATTTGCCCATCCCGTCACTTACCTATCCCGTATTCACTGCGAAAATCTTCCAGGAACTGATCAACCAGCGGCTGCTGCTCCCCAAGGCCCTGGAGTTTTCTAATGAACTTCCGGACAGGCCAAGTGCTGGTCTTCCCCTCCCGCTTTATATAGTACCTCAGGATGAGATGGATGATCTTATTGGGATAGGCCAGCATGGCATAAAGGACTGTGATTTCCTCCAAATTCAGAGGGGCAATAGATGAGTAGGAATCTAGGATTAGCTGTGCTGACGGAAAACCCCAATTCCGCTTTTTCAGCACATCCCGGAGAAGCTTATAGACGTCGGCAATCCGGATATCCCGCCGTACCAGGTCAAGATCAATCAAACAGCAGCCGTTTTCGGGTGTGATCACGAAATTCCGTTCCGCTGTATCGCCGTGACAAAAAGAACGGGCCTCGCGGGCCGCCTTCACTAAATCATCATATTGGGATGTGGACAAGACACACCACCCATCCTGGGCCCGGTCTAGGATCCAGGGATAGTATTCCACAAAGACCCGATCAAAGTTGTCCAGCAAGGGTTTATGTTCTAGCTGCTCCCGCAGCTCAACCAACTGCCTGAGCCGGGAACTAAAGCGGGTAGGCCATCGATTTAGGCGGCTTCTCAGTTTCGCTCCGGTGGGAGGCGTATAGCCTTCCGAAGCCTGGTGGAATTCAGCCAAGGTCACAGCAGCTTCCGCAATATCTTCATCAGAAGTTCGAAAACTGGGCTTTCGCCCCATCAGCCAATCGGTCAAAATGTAGTTGCGGCCGTTGGAGGCTTGGCAGATCAGTTTGCCCTCCTTAGTCTCATGGGCCGCAGCAATCTTCGCAAACCCTTTCGTCTTTAGATGGGCAAGCACCCCTTCCAACGCCAGGGCTCTATTTAAACGCCGGTCGATTTCCTTAAGACAAAAGCTGCCCTCCTCTGCCTCTACCCTGTAGACATCCTTATAGGGACTGATGGATAGAGGGGTTATGGACCAATCAGACAATACCGTCCACAGTTCGATTTCAGCTCTGCCCACACAGTTCACCCTTCCCATGATTCCCGCTGTTCTCATCCTATGCTCACCAGCATCGCGGCGTGTCTCGGGGCAAATGGTCGAAAAACCAGAACAAACTCCTATTTCCCTTAACGACCTCTACTCATAGGATTGACTAAAGCTCTTATAACGGCAACTAGTCTATTGGCCACCAATCCTTGCATAGTGGAGGTGGAAAACGTGTCCAACGACAATCCTCGGTTCGGCAAGCTGACACCCCGGGAAAAGGAAGTTCTGCAGCTGATCGCCAAGGGGCTATCCAACGAAGAAATT
>JAAYGR010000095.1 GCA_012727675.1 Bacillota bacterium | reverse complement strand
TAGTCCGGCAGTTCACCGCCCTAGAGCAGGTCTTGGCTGATTTCCAGAGCCAAAGCCTTTGGCTAACCCAGCAGACGACAATGCTTTCCAGCTGGGCGGGAGGAAACCGCAGTAGTAGAAACTAGCGGGGTTCCTAAATATAAAACAGAAAGACAAAAATACAGATAAGCTGTCACCCCCAGGAGAGTCAATCCTGGGGGCTTTTTTGTTTGGAGCATGTGCAGCTGCTTTAACCCTCGGCATGGCCGAGGGACCAGCCCTTTATGAAGGAATCCCGGCAAGAATGCAGAAAATAATCGAATAGACAGACAAGGCAGAGAACGCCGCCAATTTGATGGACCAGGAAACGGGTAGGAGCGCGGATTTGTCCCGCTCTCATTTTGTGCCTGTAGATATGCACATTTTGGTTTATATCCTTTCACCGCGTTAGACTCTGGATACAAGATACATAGACAAAACAAGCAACCCCCTTCTCTGTCTTTCGTTCTCCTTTAATTGGTTAGGCACCAAGTGCCCCCAGGCTGATATCGAAGCCCGGGCCGAGTGCGGAGTAGTGGGTCAGAGTAGAGTAGAGGAGGTGATGGGGAAAGAGGGAGTGAGTTCAGGACGCAGGGTACCTTAGGCAGCTTGAGTTTGACGACCGCAACAACAATGAGACGGAGGGGTAGAATTGAGAACATCCAGATGGCTTAGGCTTGTCGGATTGTGTGGGGCAATAGTTCTGCTGCTCGCCACCGTCACCAGTGCGGCTGTTCAAGGGGAACTGGAGATCTTTTCCTGGTGGGCCGGGGATGAAGGTCCTGCCTTGGAAGCTCTGATCGCGATGTATGAGGAGATGTATCCTGAAGTCACTGTGATCAATGCTACAGTTACCGGCGGAGCGGGTGTGAACGCCAAGGCGGTACTCAAAACTAGGATGCTGGGCGGAGATCCGCCGGACACATTCCAGGTCCATGCCGGCCAGGAGCTCATCGGCACTTGGGTCGTCGCAGAGAGGATGGAGGACCTCACCTGGCTCTATGAAGAGGAAGGCTGGATGGAAGTATTCCCCGCAGATCTGCTCGGTCTACTCAGCACCGATGAAGGAATCTGGTCAGTGCCTGTCAACATCCACCGCTCCAACGTCTTATACTACATTCCCGACAACCTCGCCCAGTGGGGAGTAGAGGTCCCCAAGACATGGGATGAGTTCTTGGAAATAGCGCCAAAGCTTGAGGCCCAAGGGGTTATTCCGTTGTCAGTCGGTGAGAACTGGACCGCAACCCACCTATGGGAGTGTGTGGCCCTGTCTGCCCTTGGCCCAGAGAAGTATGGGCAGCTGTGGGACGGCACACTTTCCTGGAAGAGTCCTGAAGTCATCGAAGTATGGGAGCTCTTCGGGAGAATCCTCGAGTACACCAATCCCGATGCTCCGTCATTGTCTTGGCAGCAGGCCACCGACATGGTTGTAAACGGCCAGGCAGCCTTCAACATCATGGGCGACTGGGCCTCAGGTTATATGTCAACAACGCTTAAGCTGGAGCCCGGCACCGGCTATGGATGGGCGGCATCTCCTGGCACCGAGGGAGTATTCATCATGCTGTCCGATTCCTTCGGCTTGCCTGTTGGCTGCCGTCATCGGGATAATGCCATAGCATGGCTGAGAATGCTGGGCAGTCTCGAAGGCCAGGATACGTTCAACCCGCTGAAAGGCTCCATCAGTGCCAGGGTCGACTCGGATTTGAGCAAATACAATGTATACCTCCAGAGTGCAGCTAATGACTGGAGAACCAACAAGATCGTAGGGTCTCTAGCCCACGGCGTTGTGGCTAATGAGCGGTTTATGAATGACTTTGCCACCGTCATGGATATTTTCCTGGCCAGCAAGAATGCTGAAGCTGCCGCCAATGCCGCTGAGGCAGTGGCCATCCAGGCAGGAATCGGAAGATAAGTTAGCCCTAACGAGGAGCAAGATTGGGAAAGGCCCGCTGCCTTTTGACAGCGGGCCTCCCTGGGAATCCAGCAGAAAGGACAGTGAAAGGCATGCAATCACGACGAGACCAGCTGGTGGCGGCCGTGATTATCCTGCCGTCCATAGTTCTCCTTGGAATATTCGTGTACGGATTTATTGCTCAAACCATGCGGGTGTCAATGACCGATTGGGGCCAGGAAGCAGCTATGGTGATTAATCCGGAGGTAAATTACATAGGAATGGCCAACTACCGTGACCTCTTTACAGGCTTTCTCAATGTGCGCTTTAGGCAAGATCTTACCAACATGTTTTTCTTTACACTGCTGTTTGTAGGGCTGTCGCTCCTCGTCGGATTGCTGCTGGCAGTACTTATCGATCAGCTGGTCTGGGGTGAAACATTCTTCCGCACCGTCTTTCTGTACCCTATGTCCCTTTCCTTTGTTGTCACCGGTACCATTTGGCGGTGGCTCCTGCAGCCCAGGGGAGGTATCAATGCCCTTTCTACTTTGGTGGGGCTGCCCGCCGGTAAGTTTCTTTGGCTGACCAGCCGAGAGCAAACCCTGCCGTTTGACTGGTCCCATATTTTCCAATATTTCTGTCTCGGGGTCTTGATTGTTGTCGCCATTGCCGCCTTTGGCCACTGGGTCCGGGGTGAGAAGGGGGGACTTCGCACTAAGCTTATCATCTGCGCTGTGCTCATCGGGACTTTGGCCAGCGGAGTGCTCACCCGCATCAAGCTGCTTCCCTTTCCAGAAGAACACGGCTTTAATAAGGCTTTGTGGGGCATCGTACTTGCCGCTGTTTGGCAGATGTCCGGCTATACTATGGCCCTGTACCTGGCAGGGCTTCGTACCATACCAGATGAGCTCCGGGAGGCGGCAAGGGTAGACGGCGCCAGCAAGTTTCAGGTGTACCGATATGTGGATTTGCCGCTCTTGGGTCCCATTACCGTCAGTGCTGTAGTGATCCTTGGGCATATAGCCCTCAAAATCTTTGACCTAATTTTTGCCATGGCTGGGCCCGACCACTACCCAACATCGGTGCCGGCAATCACCATGTTTCTCAAGACATTTCGGGGCAATGAGCTGGCGGTTGGTTCTGCTATTGGAGTGATTCTCCTTATTCTGGTGTCGTTCTTGATCATTCCTTATCTAGTCACTTCCTTCAGGTCGGAGGCGAGGTAAGACATGGCCAAGTCCCGTGGACTAACGAAAGTATTAGTTCAGATTCTGGCTATCCTTCTGGCGGCAGCATATTTGATCCCGGTGTATATGACCCTGGTGACGAGCCTTAAGGCACCCCAGGAGATCAACCTCATGACTGCATGGCAGCCGCCCACCAAGGTTAACTGGCAAAGCTACAGCACTGCCTTCTCACAGTTTGCTCCTTATATCAAAAATAGCTTTATCCTGGCCCTTTGTGCCACTGCGCTTTCCGCTGCCATGGGGTCCCTCAATGGGTATGTGCTGAGCAAGTACCCCCTCCCTGGGAGGAATATCATTATGCCGCTGATTGTATTCGGCATGTTTATCCCCTACCAGAGCATCTTGGTGCCGCTTTTTCAGTTTATGCAGAGGACGAAACTGTATGGGGGACTGCCGGGCCTGATCCTGGTTCATGTCGTCTATGGCCTGCCGATAACCACCCTGCTTTTCCGGAGCTTCTATGAGGAAATCCCCGATGAGCTCCTGGGAGCTGCCAGCATAGACGGAGCCGACTTTTTCGGCATCTTTAGATATGTCATTATGCCCCTTTCCGGCCCGCCGTTTCTCGTTGTGTGCATCTGGCAGTTTACTCAGATTTGGAATGAGTTTCTCTTTGCCGTTACTCTAGCCCGTCCAAGCAGCCAGCCTATAACCGTTGCCCTTGCCAATTTAGCCGGCGGCCAGGCTGTTTCCTGGAACCTACCAATGGCCGGTTCAGTCCTTGCCGCACTGCCCACTGTGCTCATATATATCTTGCTGGGCCGCTACTTTGTAAGGGGCCTCCTTGCCGGTGCGCTGAAGGGATAATAGCAGGGTTTTCTTGGCCAGCAGGGAATTTAGTTAATGCCATGCCCTTTGCTGGTAAGAGTTTTCGACCCGGAAGGAGTTTCGATGGTGAGACGTTTGGTTATGCTTGTACTTGTTATTATTCTTGGATTATCCTTTGGTGTCAGCGCCAAGGAGATTTCTGTAGCTGTATTTGAGTTCAAAGAGGCGGGGCTGGTTGACCTTTCGTATTACCAGAAGCGAGACCTGCTCCATGGACTTTCCCAGATGATTGCCAGCAAGCTGGCAGCCGAGCCTGGGATAAAGGTTGTGGAAAGGGACCGCATCGAAGATATTCTGCGGGAGCAGCGTTTTCAGCAGTCCCGACATGTCGATGAGAGTACCGCGGTTGAGATGGGCAGGCTCATCGGAGCCGATGTAATTATCATGGGGACACTCAATGAGGTCAGCTGGAAGAACGGCATAGGCGTCAGTCTCGGCAAAATTAAGGTGAACACCACAACAGCCAGAGTTGGGATGTACGGCAGGCTGATTGCCGTTGAGACCGGGGAGATCCTGGCCTCGATAGATGCCCGGGGTGAAAACACCGGCGCGGCAGTTTCTGTCCGCAATCTCCACGGTTTGTCCTTTGGGTCAGAGGAGTTTAATGACAGCATCATCGGAAAGGCGCTGAATGCCGCCATCGATGATTTTGTCCAGCAGGCTGCCGCGGGGGTCTATAAGATCCAGGGAAGTGGAGCACTTAGCCCTATCGAAAAGCCCCACGGCTGCATAGTGGGAACCAGGGGTGACTATCTGATTATCGATATCGGTGCCCAAGACGGAATCCGGGAGAACATGATCCTTAGGGTTTATTCAGTTGAGAAGGTGATGGGGCTGAGGGAACCGGTCCGGATACCCCTGGGTACAGTGAAGGTTATCAGTGTGGACGAGCATGCGTGCGTGGCAATGGTGGAAGAGTCCCTGGAACCAATGGGGATCGGGGATCTGGTGCAGGTCCAGTAGAGAAATCCATAAACCTCATTCGGGATCCCCAAAAAGCTCAGCAGCATACTCGCTGGGTGCAGTTCCGAATTCCCGCCGAAAGGCTCGGCTGAAGGCGTTTACCGAAGAATAGCCTACCAGGGAGGCAATCTCCGCGATGCTCAGGTGCTTGAGCTGCAGCAGTTTCTTAGCCTGCTGCATCCGCAGGCTGAGCTGGTACTCCTTAGGTGTCAAACCGTATTCTTGTTTGAAGGACCGGGCCAAGTGGTACTTGCTGAGGCCGACCCGCCGGGCAAGATCATCAAGGGTTATTTCCTCATGGAAATGGGCTTCAATGTGCCACTTTGCCTGAACAAGGGCTATCTGTGTATCACCCTGGGTATGGATCTGCTCCATATGGGAGATGGTCAAGAGGCGGTACAAAAGCTCAAGGAAGTTTGCTTTACAGAGCAAAGCCTCGTGTTCCCGGGGAATTGACCACCGCTGGGCAATCTGGCTTGCCAAAAGCTGCAGTAAACTGCTGTTGGCACCGGGGGGAATGCAAACTGCCAGATCAGGGATGGTCTCTATTGGGCTGGGCGGCAAAGAAGTCTGGGCCTCGTATAGATCAAAAAGCAGCCAGATGACCTTCATCCCCCGGTCGGTTTTCATAGAATAGGGCTTATCTGCCGGCAGGTAGAAAACGGTGCCGGCTTCTCCAGTATACTCTTGCCCATCGATGCTGGTCGAGCATTCACCATCAATCAAGAGGACCAGCCCTTGGTGGCGGTTATGGCCTGTTAGTGACCAGCCGGGATAGTAGCTGGCTTCATAGGCGCCCCGCACCTGGACATCCCACCTGGCGGAATATGCTGCCGTTGGCGCTTCACTTTCCGGAAGCAAAGCAACTCTCGATATGAGCAAGCGAAGATACCCCACCGAATCCACCATGGTGCATAAACCGATGGGTTTACCTGTTGGACTCCAGTAAAGCGCGCCTCGGCCCGGTCCTGGGGATGTTGCAACATCCAGCCTAACCGGGGATATATGTACCAGAGCAGGTTGGCAGAGCAGTGCTACCGGCAGGGGATCATGCATTGTTAGCACTTCACTGGTGGTTGCCCGTAGCCAAGCATCGGAGAGGGAAAGGAGGAGATTTGGGCCTTTTTCTGCTCTTCCTTGGAGTGGGGCAAGCTGCCGGCGCTCTAGGGTGCAGCCCAGCGTCACTTCATAACCCACTGCTATTATAGGAACATTGGACTTGAAGACAGCGGCCACTGCTTCTGGGTCTCCGCTGGTATTCCACTCCGGCAGTGCTTGGCTTGACCATCCTCCCATAAAGACTATTTTCTCTATATTATCCTCCAGCCGGGGATAGCGGCGGAGCAAAGCAGCGATATTGGTTAGGGGAGCAGTACCCACCAGGGTGATGTTGCGTGCCTGTTCAATGGTACTGGCCATAAACTCTGTCACTTCGGATGCTGCTGATGGTGCCACGGGACCTTGATAGACATCACTGGCCAGATGCTTGTACCAAGAGACATCGGCGGTTCCCGGCCAGTGGGAGCTGGATGCCACTGGAACGTCAGTCCTGCCGTAGGCTCCCAGCAGCTGTCTTGTCAGAAGCTCAGCCTCAGGCTCTAGAACCGTTACTCCCACCAGCTCAATCTCAGGAGAGCAGGCTGCCAGGGCTAGGGCAAATGATTCATCGATGTTGTCTGCAAGGTTTGTATCCAGCAAGATCTTCCGTTTCATGCTCAAGCAGCCTCCCTTCATATTCCACTATATTCTCTCCCACTGTGTTATTCAAGCAATAGCTGTTAAGTCAAGAGCAATTTCAACCAAAGGAAAGAATTACTGGCAACAAGAAGTCAAAGATCAAGGCTATAGCTCACAGTCACTACATCGGCGGTGAACGGTGCGAAGGCTTGCTCTGCAAAGAAAAGAACCATACAGAAAGGGTGTTAGAACGTGGCAGATAAGATCCCTATCCTTTTCGATACCGACATAGGCAGCGACATCGATGATGCCCTCTGCCTGGCCTATCTTCTTCATCAAGAACGCTGCGACCTACTAGGAATAACAACGGTCTCCGGTGAGCCGGTGAAACGGGCAATGCTGGCTGATGCGGTGTGTAAGGCTGCGGGGCGTTCAGGTATCCCCATCTATCCTGGATGTGAGGAGCCGCTTCTCATAGAACAAAAGCAGAAACTTGCCCCTCAAGCGGAGGTTCTAGATAGATGGCCCCACGGCAAGGACTTCGAGCCCAATTCGGCGGTCCAGTTTCTAAGGGATACCATCCGGAGCCGTCCAGGGGAGATCACGTTGCTGGCAGTCGGACCCTTGACTAACATCGGAATGCTGTTCCGCTTGGATCCGGAAATTCCCAGTCTCCTTAAGGAGTTGGTGCTGATGGGCGGTGCCTTTTCATATCCAGTAGGGCATAAGTCGCTGCCTCTAGAGTGGAACATAATCGTGGATCCCCATGCGGCGGCCATTGTATTTGGAGCTAAGGATCTGCCCATTACCGTTATTGGACTGGATGTTACCACCAAGTGTGTGATGCCGGCTGATGAATGCCGCCAGAAGATCCGGGGCGGAGTCTTAGACGTAGTCGCCGATGCCGCCGAAGTCTGGTTCAGAAGGCGGCCGGAGATTACCTTCCACGATCCCCTGGCTGCTGCTGCAATCTTTGATCCCGATGTTGTAGGTTACGAGCAGGGCCGGGTTAAGGTAGAACTGATTAGTGAGGATCTACTAGGCATGACCATACTTGAATACGATGGAAACGGCCCCCACAAAGTGGCTATGACTGTCGACCCTGACCGTTTCTTCGCAGAGTATTTCAAAGTTGCCGGGAAAGATAGTTGAGGATAGTCAAGTATCCCTTAGCAGTAGCGATGCCAGCGCCGTACTATTGATAAGCCATGCAGCTTCAGCAAGTATAAAGACTGCAAGGATAAAGTGCGGAAGTGTAAGACCTGGGGTGAGGTACCCCCAGGTCTTATTGCGTTTATGGGGCCCATGGGCAGGTATGAGCAAGGGCCCCTAGGCTTCATTTTCATACCTTCCGGCTCTATACCCTCCAGATCTATGCCTCCCGGATCCAAACCAGCATCTCTCCGGGCTCCCGGTTGCACCAAGTGCTGTAGGGGACTGCAGTTATCTCAATTTCCCGGGCCGCAGGGGGTGCTTCAGCCGCAATATACAGCTTCCCATCCCACTGGGCTTCATCTACCCGCAGGGCTTTGCCGTGGATGGTGACTACGCCGCCTAAAAGATCCGGCCTCCACTGGGCGGTCAGCTCCGAATCCGGCGGGAGAATAATGGCCGGGAGGTTAGAGCCGTTGTCTACTTCCTCCAGGCAGTAGACGATGGGCCCCCTCTGCAGGGCAACTCGCCCGGCGTTTTCCCTAACCTGTGGATTAGCTCTCACCCGCTGTATCGGCATGGGGAGGACAAGCTCGATGGTGTCGCCCGGCTTCCACGTTCTCCGGATATAGGCATAGCCCTTGGAGGTTATCTGGCCAAGGTCCAGTGCCTTTCCGTTGACCGAAAGCCTCGGGGCCCCACACCAATCAGGAAGCCGCACCGCCACCGCAAACTCCTTGGCCTCCTCCGGATTTACCTTGATGGTCACTGTCTCCTGCCAGGGATAGTCTGTCTTCTGGGTGAGTTTGACCATGGTCCCGGCTATATCAAAATCTGCTTCACTGGCCGCATAGAGGTGGACATAGGCTGTGTCGCCACTTGATGAGTACATGTACTGTCCGATGGATGCCAGGAGCCGGGCGGCATTGGGCGGGCAGCAGGCACAGGTGAACCATCCCTGCCTCACCGGTTTGACGTGGCGCAGGTCATGGCGGGCCTTGCAGGCCTCAGGCCATACCTCCAGGGGATTAACGTAGAAGAAGCTCTTACCGTCCAGGGAGATACCGCTCAGCACGCCGTTAAACAGTGCCCGTTCCATCACATTGGCATACTTAGCATCCATATCCCTCTGGAGCATCCGGTGGGCTCAGAATACCAGGGCGATGCTGGCACAGGTTTCGGTATAGGCCCTGTCGTTGGGAAGATCGTAATCGAAGGTAAACCGTTCCCCATAGTGCTCAGAGCCTACACCTCCGGTGATGTACATCCGGCGCTGGGTGACATTGTCCCACAGCTTTCGGCAGATCTCTAGAAGCTCTTCGTCACCTGTTTCCATGGCCACATCCGCCACGCCGCTAAATAGGTACAGGGCTCTAACAGAGTGTCCCTCTGCTGTTACCTGCTGCCTTACCGGCAGGTGGGCCTGGCTGTAGTTATAGCCGATGTCGGCGAAATAGTATCTGGGAACATTGCCCCGCCGCTCAGCTTCGATGTCATACCAGTGGGGCTTCTGTCCCCGCTGTTCCACAAAGTACTTGCTGAGCTTTAGGTATTTTTCTTCACCTGTTACATGATAAAGCCTTACCAAGGCCAGCTCTATCTCAGGGTGTCCTGGGTACCCCTGCATTTTCTCCGGCTCGGTACCGAAGACCTC
>JAAYGR010000094.1 GCA_012727675.1 Bacillota bacterium | reverse complement strand
GGATGGGGAAGGTCCATTCCACTTGATCCTTACCCGCCGGCCGGTAGAAGTTGCTGGCATAGGTGTAAAAGTTAAAAGGGCCTTTGAACCATCCCTCATTGAGGCGGGTGCCGTCGGGGTCAATGCACTTCACCAAGTAAAATGTACAGTCCAGCTCTTCCCTAAGGGTCGTATTTTCTGCGAGGAATTCTGCCCAGAAATCAATGGTCAAAGTGCCGATGGGTTCATTGGGATGGGGACAGCCAAACCAGACAATCTGCCTCTTCCCCCGGCCGATCTTCAGACAATAAATTGGTTCCCCTGAACGACTTTGGCCGATGATGCTCTGCTCCACTACATTTGGGTGCCGGGCAGCCAGCTCCTTTGTTCTTTCGTTGAGCTCATCAACGGTAAGAAATACCTCATACTCCGGGATTTGGGCCTCGATCTGTTCCCAGCTAAACACTACATTCACTTCCTTTCTCCATATGGTTAAGGGAAGGGAGATACCCGCTATGGCTGTATCTCCCTTCGAGGACTTAGTCGTGTCTAGGCAGAGGCGTCACTATCGACTGGAGTGAAACTGCCTAGCGGCTTAACCAGACGTTGTTCTCTTCGCTGACGAGGTTGAGGTTCCACTGCTGGGGAATGAAATCATTTACCCGGGCATCGGCAGCGGTGTAGCCGAACTCAAAGTAGAGAGGTATTACAACCACGTCTTCCATGACCAGCCGCTGGGCTTCCTTCCAGATGACTTCCCTTGCCGCAGGGTCGACAGTGACACTGCCCTGGCTCAGGAGTTCATCGACTTTTGGATTGCCGTAGAAATGGGCGTTGCTGGCTCCAATATTGTCAGAATGGAACATGGCATGGAGACCTGTTGCACCGCTGTAAGCAAAGTCCATGAAGAGTCCAGTATTGCCGTTCTGCAGGTCAGCTGACCATGTTCCCACTTCCTGGATTGCCAAGCTGGCATCAATGCCCAGCTCCCGCATCTGAGTTACAATGATGGTCACAATCCTGATCCGGGCCGGTTCATTCATGGTCTTGATCTCCACAGTAAGTTTCTGTCCATCACGCTGCAGCATGCCGTCGGGACCAGGGGTGAAGCCCGCCTCTGCCAAGAGAGCTAGTGCGCCTTGAGGATCGTAAGGCCAAAGTTCCTTGAGGCTTGGGTCGTAGCCAATCAGGCCTGGACCAACCTGTCCATACGCCCGCTGGGCATTTTCACCAAAGACGTTGGTGACAGCACTGTCAATATCAGCACTCATAGCCAGAGCCTTTCTCACCTTTAGTTCGTCAAAGGGCGGGGTCTGGACATTAAAGCCTAAACCTCGGTACCAGCCTTGAGCACTGCGGTATAGGCTGATCCGCTTGTCGCCCCGTAGCCGATCAACTTCATTGGGGGGAACTGAAAGGGAGACATGGACATCTCCGGCTTCAAGAGCCATTACCGCAACGATATCATCGGGAATGACCTTAAAGACAACCCGATCTAGAAGGGGTTTCTTCCAGTAGTTTTCATTGCGCTCTAGGACCACTTGATCATCTGGAACAAACCTGACCAGCTTGAAGGGGCCGGAACCGATGGCCTCCCGGGCAAAGCCGGCTGATCCCAACTGCTCCACTGCCTCCTGGGGAACGATGGCGATCCCTGCCAGGCGGATTGGATCCAAGAGAAATGGATCCGGGGACTTGGTTACGATCTTAACGGTAAAATCATCAATAACCTCGACTCTGTCGATGTTGCTCAGGGCACCGAGATATGGTGATCGGGTTTCGGGATTCAGTACCCTTTCTAAGGAGTACTTGACATCATCGGCCACCACCTGGCGGCTCTGTCCTTTGGGGAATACGGCATTGCCGTCATGCCAATATACACCCTCCCGCAAGTAGAAAACCCATGTCAAGTCATCTGGATTCTCCCATCTTGTGGCGAGTCGGGGAATGGGCTGACTGTCCTTGCCGGTTGCTACCAGTGTGTCGAAGATTTGGCTCAACACAGCGAAGTCAAAATCACTGGCAGAAAGGTGGGGATCCAGGGTGCCTACGCTCTTGACGGCGATCTGGAGTGTCCCGCCCTCCCTAGGGGCTGCTGCCAAACCGGTGCCGGCAATCAGTGCCACCATTACTGCCACAACTAAACCAACAAGCCTTCTTCTGTGCATTGAATTCACTCCTCCTTGAAGCTGTCTTCTTTGTATTGAGCAGCTCCCAGTTCCGCGAAAAGAACAGGGAATCCGGGAGCTTACCGCCGGTTAGTTGACATCTTGGGATCGAGGGCGTCCCTGAGGCCGTCACCGAGAAAGTTCAAACCCATGACGGCCAGCATGATCACGAGGCCGGGAATAATCACCAAATGGGGAGCTGTACGCATGTATACCCGTGCCTCATTTAGCATTGAACCCCACTCAGGTGCTGGGGGCTGCACACCCATTCCCAGAAAGCTGAGGCCCGAGGCCGAAAGGATAGCATTGGCCATTCCCAGGGTAGCCATGACTATTACAGGCCCGATGCAGTTGGGTAGGATATGGAAGAACATGATCCTAAGATCACCTGCACCTGCGGCCCGGGCGGCTTCGACAAAGGGTTCTTCCCGCAGTGCCAGGGTCTTGGCCCGCACCATCCGGGCGTATTCCGGCCAAGTCACCAAGCCTAGAACCAGCATCACGTTCCTGAGACCCGGTCCTAAGGCAGCTATTACTCCAATGGCCAGGATAAAGAAGGGAAAGGCGAAGAACAAGTCGGTTATTCGCATCAGGATGAGATCAATCCAGCCGCCGTAGTATCCGGAGATTACCCCTAGAACTAGTCCTAAGGAGGCAGAAATGCCTACCACCACAATTCCCACTGACAAAGAAGCTCTGCCGCCCCAGATGATCCGGCTGAGAACATCCCGGCCGAAATTGTCCGTTCCCAAGGGATGTCCCGGACTGCCAACCGGTAGTAAGGGGTTGAGCAGGTCCATTTGGTAGGGATCGTATGGGGCTATGTAGTCTGCCAAGAGGGTGACTCCCCAAAGCATAGTGATGAGCCCAAGGCCTAGTACAGCCAGCCGGTTGCGCCTGAACTGCTTCCAGGCCCGGCCGGCCCGGGATTCGCTGCTGTCTTTTGCTGGTATTGCTTCTGCTGCCTGTAATTTGACCACTGACTGCACCTCCGCTAGTCGTACTGGATCCGGGGGTCAATTGCTGCATAGAGAATGTCTACAACAAGATTGATCAAGATGAAAAGCAGGGTAAAGACCAGGACAGTGCCTTGTACAACGGCAAGATCCCGATTCATAATGGCGTTGACTGCCAGACGGCCGATTCCCGGCCAGCTGAAGATGGTTTCGATGATTACCGAGCCGCCGAGGAGGTATCCGAACTGCATGCCCGACACAGTGAGGATGGGAATAAAGGCATTCCGCAGTGCATGGCGGTAGACTACCATCTTTTCATGGAGTCCTTTGGCCCTGGCCGTTCGAATAAAATCCTGGCCCAGAACCTCCAGCATGCTGGAACGGGTGACCCTAGCTAGTAGAGCTGCCATGCCGAATCCCAGGGTAGTGGCGGGCATAACTAGATGCCGCAGCACATCCCCCAATCCGTTGTAGAAATAACCCATTCCGGAAAGGGGCAGCCACCGAAGCTTCAGGGAAAAAACCAGCATCAGAAGGAGCCCCAGCCAAAAACTGGGCATCGATATGCCGATGAGGGAGCCCACTAAGCAAAGATGATCAACCCAGGAATAATGCCTTACAGCCGAGATTACTCCTAGAGGTATGGCAATGGCTGTACTGATGATCAAAGCTGCCAGTGCCAGCTGGATAGTTGCCGGCATTCGTTCTGCAATGGCAGTTACAACAGGCTGTTGAGTATACACGGAAGTGCCCAGATCCCCTTTGAAGAGATTCCGCAGAAAGATCATATATTGGGTCATCAAGGGCTTATCCAGTCCATACTGAGCCCGGAGCTGCGCGATGGTTTCAGCATCGGGTGTTATGTGGGGATTGGAACTCAGCATGATGCTGACAGGGTCCCCCGGCAAGATATTCAACAGGGAAAAGACAATGAAAGAGATCCCCAAGAGCAGTGGAATCATGGCGAGTAAACGGCGAGCTATGTATCGACCCATGTGAGCACCTCTTTCCTATGTTTGCCAAGTGCATCTGGCGCTTAAGTGTAATTTTATTCAAGGAAAAAGACGATTTCCCTCCCAAATCCCGTGGATACATTACCGAAAATGTTAATATGTGGTAAACTGCTATCTCCGCGGGGTGGGCTGACGCCAGTTTAATGGTCTTTTGTGCTGTGCTGGGATAAAGGTCAGCTCCAACCTTTGGTGAGAGGTACAGAGGTATTCAACTGGCGGTGCCGTATTAGAAAGGGAAATGGGGAGGGTCGTAGTCTATGGAGTTATATACAAGTTCCAGCAAAGTAGTCGGCAAAGCTGCTCGGGACCTGACCCGCGGGCAGCAGGGATGGTATTTTAGTAAGGGATTAAGGCAGGGCCTGCCCATTGCCTTGGGTTATTTCCCCAGCGCCCTGGCCTTTGGAGTGATGGCCCTGGCCGCGGGCCTTACCCCGAAACAGACGATACTGATATCCGTACTGGTTTTTTCCGGTGCCGGGCAGTTCATGGCTGTGAATCTATTGTCTGGGGGAGCACCGCCCCTGGCCATTATTACCGCGAACTTGGTGGTTAATCTGAGATACTTTGTAATGTCCGCAAGCTTCTCAAGACGGCTTAAGGTTAACTGGCTGCAGGCAGCCTTGATTGGCTTTGGAGTGACCGATGAGACCTTTGTGATGAACTACTTAGCTGATCCGGAAGCGGCGGAGTCAGATGGAAATCCTCTAGACGATAGCGGTGCCCAGAAGGAAAAGACGGCTTTCTTGCCGGTAAGCTACGTATTGGGAGTTAACAGCATCTCTTACGCCGGTTGGGTATTGGGCACTTATGCCGGCACCCTTTTTGCCGGTGTCTTGCCTGACAGCTTTAGGGCTGCCATGGGGATCATCCTGTACGCAATGTTTATCGCCTTGCTCATCCCAGCCGCAGCTGAGACTTTGGCCGTCGGGGGAGTTGCCGCTGCCGGCGGCGCGCTATGCTGGCTGTTTTCACGGTACCTGCCTTCGGGTTGGGCCGTGGTTTTGGCAACAACGGCGGCAGCTGCTGTGGGAGTTATTCTGTGGGGTAAAGGGGTGGATGAGTTGTGACATCGGCTTCCTTTTGGTTAATGGTCTTGGGCATGGGTGTGGTGACTTATCTGCCTAGAACTCTGCCGCTGCTTCTCGGCAGTGAAATGCGCCTGCCCCTTTGGCTTGAGCGGTGGCTCAAGCTGGTGCCCTATGCGGCTTTAGGCGCGCTGATCTTCCCGGGCATCCTCACTGTTGATCCGGCAAGACCCTGGATAGGCATCCTGGGAGGCATTGCAGCGGCCGCAGTCGCTTGGAGATGGAAGAATTTCGTGGTTGCCCTAATTGCCGCCTTCACAACTGTATATATTCTTAGTTGAGGATAGACGAAATCTGGCGGCGGACTTTGCAAAGCTTGGTTCCTTGGAACAGGGGGATGGTTATGGAAAGAGGTTGGTTGAGGCGGGGGCATCATCTGATTCTGTGGTGTTTGATTGCTGGTATTCTTGCATTGGCAGGCCAGCTGACGGTCCAAGCGGGCCCTGAACCGGAAGTTGTCATTACCTCCAAGGCGGTCACTTACGAGACGGAGCTCTTGGCAGGGGAAGTTAGGGTCCCAGTTATCGCTGGCCTGTCCGATTCTGAGCTGGAAGGTTTTCTCAATTCCCAGTGGGAAATGGAGATCAAGGAATTTGTTGAGGCAATTGGGGTTGAAGCTGAGGCATTTCGTAGGGAACTGGGGGAGGAGAGTAAACACTGGCTGCCCTTTCAGGCCTATGTTGATTTCAGAATCGGTTACCTAGACGAAAGGTTCGTCAGTGTGCCCATGGTCTACTACTGCTACACCGGCGGGGCCCATGGAATGTCCTTTCAGGTAAGCACAAATATAGACTTGGCGGAGGGGACAAGGCTGAACCTGGAGGATCTGTTCTTGCCGGGATACGATTGGGCCGGAGCCATCACAGAAGAGGTGAATCGGCAAAGGGCTGCCAATGCCGATTACTACTTTGATGAGACCATGGCAGAAACGGTCATACTTTCCGATCATCCCTTTTATCTTACGGCACAGGGCGTTGTAGTCTATTTCGGGTTGTACGAAATAGCACCGTATTCCACAGGGATTCCGGAGTTTGTAGTTCCCTATGAATACCTTTGGGAGGGCCTCAAGACGGAAATCCAAGCGATAGCCGAGGTGAAGTGAATAGTGCCGATATAAAGCAGGCGGGCTCTTGGCCCGCCTTTCCTTCTTAAGCAGGACTTTACGTATAGATATCTTACAGCTGGATATTGATGGGCTGATCCAGCACCACCAAGTAACAGTCATTGGTGTAGGTGTGGGGCGGCAGAACTACCATACCGGTAGTTGGCTCTTCTCCCACCACATAGGGGCCGTGATGCCAGACTCCCCGCTTGATTCTAACCCACCATCCGGCAGGCAGGCGAAAAACCTTGTATTCAGCGGGAGGTGTCTTGCTGCCTGGTTCTCCCACGTGGAACAAAACATCTTTGGTAAAGCCGCCGAAGACTTCTTCAGTCCGCTCATGGATCTCGGCATGGGTGATCACCAGGGGTCGAGGGTTAATCACCAGGGGATTCATAGCGATATAGTTGGAGGCAGAAAACTGCATCAAAACTCGGTCCGGGAAGAACTGGACCGGATCATCTTTACTCCCAACCGGGTCGCCGCAGTCGTTGGGGTTGAGAAAGGTTCCGAAAGGCTGGAAGGCGGCGACTGTCAATTCCTCTACCTTAACCATGTGTTTACTCATCTCCTTTTTCAATAGGCCTGACTGATGCCGGGCATCTATTCCTTAAATTTCCCCATCGTCTTTGGTGATTCCTTCCCAGTTAAGCCCGGATATATCCATAGGCTGGTCAAGGAAACAGCCTTTACATGGAGAAGTTGAAATCATGGAACTATCAAAAGTCTAAAGATGATGCCTTAACGGAAGGAGCAGCGGCATGGATTCATCATCGGTTACATCAGCTGTATCAACCAAGGAAATACGAAGACAAGTTGCCAATATAGCATCACCGGCCTTGGTGGAGATGGTGTTGGTTAGTTTCGTCAATGTCGCGGATATGATCATGGTTGGGCGGCTGGGTGCATCGGCCATTGCGGCGGTGGGCCTTGCCAACCAGCCGATTTTTCTCGCCACAGGTATGTTTCAAGCCTTAAATGTCGGTACTACTGCGCTGGTGGCCCGGTTTGTTGGTGCAGACATGTTGAAGAAAGCCAATGCCACAGCTAAGCAGAGTCTCGTTGTGACTGCTCTCTGCGGAGCGCTGGTGAGTATCATTGGATACTTGCTTACCCCGTGGGTCATGACGATGATGGGAGCCCGGCCCGAGGTCCGGCCCCTGGGAATCACCTATATGAGGATTGTATGTCTGGGCCTGGGTTTTCGGACGGTAAGCATGGTGTGCTCATCGGCACTTAGGGGGGCAGGAGATACCCGCACACCCATGGTGGTGAACTTAACAGCCAACTTGATTAACGTAGTAGGAAACTACTTACTCATTTACGGACATTTTGGGTTCCCCCGTTGGGAGATCGCTGGAGCAGCGTTTGCCACTGGTTTGGCCGATGCTTCCGCCTGCGGGCTGTTTCTCATGGTGCTGCTTTCAGGACGTTCCTTGATCAGGGTGTCCCTGCGAAGTAAGTATCGCGTGGATTGGAATGTTTTAAGGCGGGTGCTGGGAATCGGTGTGCCGGCTGCAGTGGAACAGCTGATCCTTCGGGGAGGTCAAGTCATTTACGTCCGTATAGTCTCCAGTCTCGGCACCACTGTATTAGCGGCCCACCAGATCGGCATGAATATCCTTTCTCTGTCATTCATGCCGGGGCAGGCCTTCAGCATTGCTGCGACAACCTTGGTTGGGCAGGGCTTGGGAGCAAAGGATCCCGACTTGGCTGAAAGAAGTGCCCTAGAAACCAGCAGAATGGGAATGATTATATCCACCACCATCGCGGGTTTTATGTTTGTTTTCGGTCGGTCTATCGCCGGACTCTACACCAATGACCCCCAGGTAATTGCGAGTACTGCCATGGTACTCAGGATCATTGGTTTGGTGCAGCCGGCCCAGTCCACCCGGTTTATCCTATCGGGGGGACTGCGGGGAGCCGGGGACACCCGGTGGCCTCTGTATTCCACCTTTGTCGGTATCTGGGGAGTCCGTGTGGTCTTGGGATACATTTTGGCAATCGGCTTTGGTTTGGGACTCTTTGGAGCATGGTCGGCCATGGCGGTAGACCAGATCGCCCGGGCGCTGATTATCCATTATAGATTTCGCCGAGGGGGATGGAAAAAGGTAGCGGTCTAGCAGCACGGGGACTACTTTCAGACCTCTGCTCGTGAAGAACCCCTAGTCCGAACACTGCACAACATGACCATGCAGACCTTAGCTCAATGAAGAAAGCCCTATCTTTAGGGTAGGCAGGAACTGCGGTTCTCGCCAAGAAGTATCCACAGGAATCATTTCCGGTGGATACTGGGAACTAAATGAGTGACATCGGCAGTTTTGCAGCGACATGAGTTGGGAAGGTGATTGATGTGACAAAGAAAGCTGATATTGGATTGGTGGGCCTAGGGGTAATGGGTCAGAGCCTAGCCCTAAACTTTGCTTCCCGTGGGTATAAGATGGCTGTCTACAACCGGGGCGGGAGAAGGGTTGATGAGTTTATTCAAGGGCCGGCTAAGGATACAGATATCATAGGGACATACACATACCAGGAGCTGGCTGCCGCTTTGAAAACGCCCCGGAAGGTTTTCTTGATGGTAAAGGCGGGGGCTCCTGTTGATGCCGTCATCGAAGAATTACTCCCTTATCTCAGCCCAGGTGATGTAATTATGGATGGCGGCAACTCCCACTTCCAGGACACAGTCCGCCGCTATAATATGCTCAAAGAAAAGGGTATTTTGTTCTTGGGAATCGGCATTTCAGGGGGCGAGGAAGGTGCCCTCAAGGGTCCCAGCATCATGCCTGGTGGTGATGAAAAGGCTTGGGAGCTGGTGAGGGAATCCCTATTGGCCATTGCCGCCAAAGCAGGAGACAATGAACCCTGCTGCGCTTATCTCGGGTCGGGAGGAGCAGGCCATTTCGTCAAGACAGTACACAACGGCATCGAATACGGAGACATGCAGCTCATTAGTGAGGCCTATTTCCTCATGCGGGAGCTTTTGGGGATGTCTGCCGCCGAGATCGGTGAAGTTTTCCAGAGCTGGAATCAAGGGGAGTTGGAATCCTATTTGATTGAAATCACAGCTGAGATTCTCTCCCGGGTAGATGAGCATACCGGCCGGCCGTTGGTTGACGTGATCCTCGATGAAGCGGAGCAGAAGGGTACAGGAAAGTGGACTGCTCAAGAAGCCATGGAACTGGGGGTGCCGACTCCCACCATTGCTGAAGCAGTTTTTGCCCGTTCACTATCTGCCCTTAAGGATGAGCGGGCTGCGGCTGCCAAGGTGCTGACCGGTCCCGAGAAGGAGTTTGACGGCGATAAGGCTCAGCTGTTGGAGGACATTCGACAGGCCCTTTACTTATCTAAGATCTGCTCCTATGCCCAAGGGTTTGCCCTGCTCAAGGAAGCCAGCGATCAGTATGAGTGGAATTTGGACTTAGGGCAGGTGGCCTTGATTTGGCGGGGAGGCTGCATTATCCGGGCCACGTTCCTGGATGAGATTGCTGCAGCCTTTGCCAGGAAGCCGGATCTGCCCAATCTGCTCTTGGATCCTTACTTCCAGCAGGCTGTAGACAAGGGGCAGCCGGCCTGGCGGCGAGTTGTAGCAGCGGGGACAGCCTTTGGAGTTCCTGTCCCGGGATTTGGTTCTGCTCTGTTTTACTATGACTCTTACAGAAGGGGGCGGCTGCCGGCTAACTTGATCCAGGCCCAGCGGGACTATTTTGGTGCCCATACTTACCGCAGGATAGATATGCAGGGAGTTTTCCACACCCAGTGGTAAGAGTGACCCAGGGGTAGGGGTGGACTACAGCTGGAGGGCATCTCGGCGGGGTTAAGCTTATCTATATCCAAAGGAGGTAAGCTTCTATGTCTATGACCACAGTCTCTAAACCCGAACCATGTATCTTAGTAATATTCGGTGGAACAGGGGACCTTACCCAAAGAAAACTGTACCCTGCCCTGATCAATTTAGCCTCCCAAGGAAGGCTGCCGGAGCACTTTGCTGTGGTCGCGGTGGGCAGGCGAGAAAAAACCGATGCCCAGGTGCGGAATGAAGCACGAAATGCTGCCGCGGCTGTTGGTGCCGCTCCCGGGGTGATTGCTCGAGCGGAGGGGCTCCTTCAGCGCCTCTACTATTTTCAGATGGACTTTGATGTGGAGGCAGCTTATCCCCTGCTGCAGAGCCGTTTGGCTGAACTAGATGCAGAATACAATACCCAAGGGAACCGCATATATTTCCTGGCGGTGGCACCCCAGTACTTCGGGTCTATCGCCGATTATCTTTATAGGCACGGGATGGCTGCCAACCAGGGTTCATGGCAGCGGGTAGTTGTCGAAAAACCCTTTGGACGGAACCTGGCTTCTGCAAAAAAGCTAAATGCCCGTCTAACCCAAGCCTTTGGAGAGCCCCGGGTATACAGGATTGATCATTATTTGGGCAAGGAAATGCTCCAGAATCTGATGGTAATCCGGTTCGCCAATACCCTCTTTGAACCCCTCTGGAATGGGAGGTACATTGAAGAGGTTCAGATCAGCATTAATGAAGCAGTGGGAGTGGGGAGCAGAGGCGGTTACTATGATGGGGCCGGGGCTTTGAGGGATATGGTTCAAAACCACATGCTTCAGCTCTTAACCCTAACGGCTATGGAGCCTCCAGTGGATCTTGATGCTGATTCCATCCGGGATGAGAAGGTCAAGGTCTTGCGCTCCCTGCGGCCCCTAAGAGCGGCTGATTTGGAAACCACAGTGGTTAGAGGACAGTACGGCCCCGGCATAATAGACGGCAAGCCTGTGGTGGGTTACCGGGAGGAAGAGAGGGTTGATCCAAGTTCCAACACGGAGACCTATGTAGCTTTGAAACTCCATATCGATAATTTCCGATGGAGCGGTGTGCCATTCTACCTCCGGACCGGGAAGCGCCTGCCCGTGCGTTCATCGGAGATTGTTATCCGGTTTCGGGAGCAGCCGGGGGTCCTGTATTTCGGCAAGGGATATTCTGAGCTTGGACCCAATCTGCTGGTGATCAAGATCCAGCCGGAAGAAGGAGTTTTTCTGCAGTTCAATGCAAGACAGCCCGGCACCCAAGGTACCATAGTGCCGGTGAGGATGGATTATTGCCAGAACTGCGGTACAGGCCTTGACTCTCCGGAAGCCTATGAACGGCTGCTGGCCGATGTGATGCGGGGAGACTCAACACTATTTACACGCTGGGATGAGGTTGAGTATGCTTGGGAGTTTATTGACCAGATCGCCGGCTATTGGGAAGAGGCGGGTACACCGGTGGAAGTTTATCCTGCGGGCAGCTGGGGACCGGCAGGAGCTGATAGGCTTTTGGCCCAGAGCGGCCATCGCTGGATTTTGCCCTTTCAGTGTCTCTTGACCGACCGCCCCGGCTTTGAAAGGATAGGTGCCGGTCCAGTGGTGGAGAGCGGCCCATTTGGGGATTCCCAGGAGTCCAGTTGAGTAGATGGCAGTAGGATATGTCTGGTCATTGGAAACAGGAGGTGCCCTTCATGGCCAAATTCTATGATGTGTCGATGCCTATCCATGTCGGTATGCCGGTTTACAAGAACCGGGAGGAGAACCGCCCTCACCTTGAGGTGATCAGGGATTTTAGCCAAGGGGCTTTTGAAACCCGGCTGCATCTGTATATGCATTCGGGTACCCACATGGATGCTCCCTATCACTTCATTTCCACGGGCGAAAAGATCGATACCGTTACCCTCGATGAAGTGATTAGGCCCTGCCGGGTTTTGGATCTCACCCATGTCTCAGGGGAGATTACTCCGGGGGATCTAGAGGTGAAGGGGATTCAAGCAGGGGAGTTTGTCTTGCTGAAAACCAGAAACTCCTTCCAGGATGGATTCGTTTCGGATTTTGTCTTTCTCGGCACCGATGGAGCCAAATATCTGGTTAACCGGGAAGTAAAAGGGGTCGGTATTGATGCCCTAAGCATCGAACGGGACCAGCCTGGACATACCACCCATCATCTGCTCCTGGGGGCCGATATCCTCATCATTGAAGGACTGCGCCTAGCAGATGTTCCGGAAGGAACCTATATGATGCTGGCAGCGCCTTTGGAGGTGGTAGGTGCAGAGGCTGCACCGGTGAGGGTAGTACTGGTTGAGGGTAGGTTGGAACCTTAGCCCAGAAAAGTCACTCATTATGGTGGGAACGGGGAGAAGGTGCCAGATAGCGGTCAATTATATCTAGAATCCACTGTTCCAGGGCTTCTCCCTTTGTCCAAAATACGTACAGTGCAATGATGGCCAAGGCTGCAACGGCACCCCATCCGGCGGCGGTTAGGTTGATCAAGCCGGCACCAGTTAAAGTAGAAACTAAAATACCTGGTGTGCGAAATCCGAGGATTAAAATCAGGAAAGTCCGGGTAGACATGGGAGTAAGGCCGACGACAAAGCACAGTGCATCATCAGGCACGAAGGGAAGGAGAAAGATCAGGGCGATGCCCCTGATTCCTTTCTTTGTGCTGAGTTTGGCGAGAAAGGAGCCGGTTTTTGGTCCTACGAACTTCTCTACCAGGGGCTTTCCGAATCTTTTGCTGAGCTGAAACACCAGCAGCGAACCGATTACCATACTGATGACGTTGAGAAGAAAGCCCATACCAAAGCCGAAGACATAGCCGCCGGCAACTCCGATGATGTTCCCCGGGAGGGGAGCTATTATGATCTGAAGAACGTTGAGCATGACAAAGCCCGCCGGCGCCCAAGGGCCGGCTTGCTCAAGGAAGGCTTCCAGTGCCGCTCTGTTGCTGAACAGCTGATATAGATGGGGGGCTGAGACAAGCGGAATGATTGCTATCAGTCCCAGCAGGACGACAATCGTTGGCCAACGGTACAGCATTGCATCGTTCCTTTCTCAATCTAGCACGATTATACAGCTGCAGGGCATGAAAGGCAACTAACTAAACATGAAATAGCTGCTAGTCAGAAGGGATGGTTTGTCCCCAATATGGATCTTAACATTTTTGGCTCGTGGGCGTTAGCACAATCACAAGTTTCTCTTGGCCAACGGCGGGCCATGTGGTAAAATAAATACCGGGTAAGTTAGGAAATAAAAACAGCTAAACCGGTGAAGCTGGAACTTATCTCAGGTCATAAGCGAAAGGAAGATGTATGTGAAAAGAGCAGCATTACCCCTCTTAGTTCTTGTCACAGTGTTGGCACTGGCAATCAGCTCTTCGGCGAAAGGTGAGCCCGTCAAGCTTGGCCTGGGTCACGTCACATCCATTGCCAAGTCTCAAGGCCTGACTGTCGATGCCAGCGGCAAAGCTGTTCCGCCCATGGCGCAGGCGGACAGTGTTATCGCAGCCGTCGCCTTTGATAAGGACGGCAGGATAGTACATGTTAACCTAGACACCGCCCAGACAAAAATCAACTTCAACAGAGACTGGACCATCTCTACTGACATTACTGTTCCCGGCCAGACAAAGAAGGAACTGGGAGACGCATATGGGATGAGGAGAGCCTCCTCCATCGGCAAAGAATGGTTCGAGCAGATCGCTGAGTTTGAGAAGTGGATGGTTGGCAAGACTGTTGATGAAGTCAAAGCTCTCAAGGTCAAGGAGAGAGATGCTGCCCATCCGGCAGTGCCCGATGTTCCGGAGCTGACTTCTTCGGTCACCATCACAGTTCAGGATTATATCGCAGCAGTGGAAAAGGCATGGGAGAATGCTGTGCCGGTAAAGGCTGGCGGCAAGAGCCTCGGATTTGGTCATGACATTTCCCTAGCCAGCTCCAAGCCCGGCGCTCCTCAGGTAGATACTACCCTTGCTGCAACTTTGTTTGATGATGAAGGCAAGGTTGTAGGTGTCGTCCTGGATGTTATTCAGAGCAAGATTCCTTACGACACCAAGACAAGTCAGCTGGCTGTTGATCCTAAGGCGCCTATCTTGAGCAAGAAGGAACTGAAAGACAACTACGGAATGCGAAGAGCTTCCGCCATCGGCAAAGAGTGGTACGAGCAGGCAGTTGAGCTTGAGAAGTGGATGATCGGCAAAACCGCTGCCGAGATCCAGAACTTGAAGGTAAAGCAGAGAGATGCCAGCCACGTTGCTGTACCCGATGTTCCGGAACTCACTTCTCTAGTAACCATCACTGTAGAGAAGTATCTGGCAGCTCTTGGTGAAGCATACAACGGAGCCAACTAAGAGCATAAGAAGCAGCAGCTCATCTTTAGTATGTGTTGGGTGAGATGCAGCGAATAATATGTTGTAGGTGAACAGGCCTCCCTCGGAAAGAGGGAGGCTTGGGTTTCTTATGAGTTGCGAAAATTGGATAAGATAGACTGGTGTTGATAATGAGGATATCAAAGGAGAAACTCTTAGGAGCCGCAGCAGTCTTGGTGATTCTCGGGATAGCCCTGACTATGTACTACCATCGGGCCGGAGGGTATGAGAAGTATACCGAGAGTTTTTTTGATACCTTCGATACTGTCGTGGTGGTAGTGGCATATAATCGAAGTCAAGAGGAGTTTGATTCCTACTTTAGCAAGATCCACCAGCGCTTTCGGGAGCTGCACAGACTCTATGACATTTACCACGAATACCCCGGGATTAATAATGTAAAGACCATCAATGACCATGCAGGGATTAAGCCGGTCAAAGTAGATAAGGAAATCATCGACTTGATCCTATTTGCAAAGCAGCTGTACAACCAGACTGCGGGCAAAACCAATATCGCCATGGGGGCGGTGCTGCAGATCTGGCATGAGTACCGGGATGCAGGCCGCAGTAATCCGGAGACTGCCGAGCTGCCGCCCATGGATGATCTGCGTAAGGCTCTGGAGCATACTGATATTGATAAGGTCATCGTCGATGAAGAGAACAGCACTGTCTATTTGGCAGATAGTCAAATGAGCCTGGATGTGGGGGCAGTTGCCAAAGGTTATGCTGCGGAGCTGGTAATGAGGGAGATGACGGCACAGGGCCTTAAATCGGCCATGATCAGTGCCGGCGGCAATATCCGGACTTTGGGCAAGCCCCTGGATGGTATCCGGGAACGCTGGGGGGTAGGTATCCAAGATCCTCAGCAGTCTATATTTTCCGAGAACGGTCTCTTGGATGTTGTCTTCATCAATGATGGATCGGTGGTAAGCAGCGGTGATTATCAAAGATATTACGTCGTTGACGGCAAACGCTACCACCACTTGATCGATTCCGTCACTCTGATGCCGGCAGAGTATTACCGCTCGGTGACGGTGGTTGCCGAAGACTCAGGGGTCGCGGACTATCTATCAACTGAGCTGTTTCTCCTTCCCTGGCCTGAGAGCAGGAAACTGGCTGAAAAGGTGGGAGTAGAGGCCCTTTGGGTAATGCCCGACGGCACCGTTGAGACAACTCCGGGGCTGAAGAATATTATGCGGAGCCAGGGAGCGTCAGGTGCCGACCGTAAGTGACAGGGAGCGAACCCCAATAGAGCCCATAGAGTCCGGTTCAGCTCCCATGGGTCACTGAAAAGATGGTGGGCAGCATTCCGTGGAGGCTGATTGTGTAGAGGGCGCGGCACTGCATCTGGGCCATGCGGCAGGCCTTGGTCAGTTCCTCGTGCCGGTCGGTCAGCAGGATGGCCCGACCTGAGGGAGCCAGCACCCTGTTGGTTTCCGCCAAGAACTTGCGGTAAAGGGCCTCAATATCTTCATCGTTACCGATCTGCTTGCCCCACGGGAGATTGGAGACGATACTGGTAACTGAACTGGATTGAATGTCCTCTAGGTTGCAGGCATCCAGCAGGCGGATCTCCACTTCCTCTGGGGCGTTTTGTCTTGCCGTTTCGACGGCCTCAGGGGAGATATCCCCGCCGGTGATGGAGGCAGCGGGATATGCTGCCCGTTCAATTGGAATAGTACCTGAACCGCAGAAGGGATCAAGAAAGATATCATCATCCTTGGGTTCAGACAGCCAGACCAAGGCATGGGCAACGGGGGGTCTGAGGGCTGCCTGGGAGAACTGCCGGTAGCCCCGAAAACGAAATTCAGCACTGGTGAGCTTCAAAGAGAATAGGCCATCCTGACCCATGATATCCAGCCGAAAATGCAGGTCATGGTCATCCTTAGTTCCCGGTGCATAGCCGTGGCCGTCAGCTAGTCCCTCTAGGGCAGCGGCCGCAGCGTCAAAGCGGCTGAAGGTGTGGTGGCCGCTGCGGCTGGCATTGACTATAACCCTGGGGTTGCTTTTTGCTCTGGTTATCAAGGGGAACTCAGGAAAGTTGAGATTGGCTATCTTGCTGGCTAGGTGCGGCAGGTCGGCCTTATACTGGCCGATCTTCAGCCAGGCGATGTGAAGATAAAGATTGTCAATAGACCGCAGCTTGAGGAGCTCCTCCCAGGGATGGTTTGTCACAAACATTATCCGGCCCCGCACTTGGGCCTGAATCCACGCCTGGGGAAGCTTATTCAAGATCTCGGAAACCACGATGTCTTCCAATCCCGGGGCAGCAGTAACCATGTATGTAAAATCCTTAGCCATAGTGACCCTCCTGCATTGGCCGCTTAATTATGCTGTCCCTTTTCTCTAATTCCATAAGGGCTAGCTCAATCTTGCCAATTATAGAGGCGTCTGTCAACATGGGCTAAGGACTTTCTTTCTTTGAAAAGCGCTTCTTAACTTCCCGAGTCAGTACCTCCAAGAGTTCAGCTCCCTCTGGGGTCAAGTCTTCTGCAACAGACCAACCCTCCTCAGGCTCCAACTGGGATTGAGAATCCTTAGAAGTAGGGTCAGAGACACGGCCCAGCAGGTAATCAACTGAAACACCAAATACATCTGCTAGCCTGATCAGCATATCGGTGTCAGGCGAGCGCTGGCCTCCTTCGTACAGGGAAACGGTGCTGCTGGAGCATCCCAGCAGCTTACCCAATTGGGCCTGGGTTAGGTTCGCTCTATGCCGCAAGCGGCGGATACGCTGCCCCAATACCGACATGGTCCTCACTCCTTACAGAGAGTTTATCACGTTTTGTAATATCGCGGAAGCGAATATTGCAAAACGTAGAGTCCCACTTGACTTTTACAGATCGCAAAGTTACACTGTAGGCAAAAGAGTGGCTTTGGGGACTGACATAGCGGGAGGGACCAAAGGTGAACAGCTCTTTACTGCGGGAAGTGCGGAGAGCAAGGGGAATGACGCAGAAGGAAGTAGCCATAGCCATTGGTGTACCCCAGAGTACATACTGCCTGATTGAGCATGGGAAGCGTCCTGCCGACTTGAAAACTGTCCAGAAAATCTGCGACCTTTTTCAAGTGGAGCCTGATCACCTGTTTGTGCCTAAGCGCTTTGCAGTTCGCAAAGTGAAGTGACGTAATGGGCGCCTTTGGAGAACAGGTGGTCCTTGGCGGCGGGGTTACAGGGTTTGCGAAAAGGCAGTGCTGCTTTCCTTAATATCCCGGGGGTCTCTAATCCAGAAGGTAAAAATTCCTACCGCTGCGGCATTGAAGAGCAGCGTAGCATGGAATACCGTTCCATAGCCGAAGTTTTCCACCAGCCAGCCTCCTACTATCGGTGTCACTACGACAATGGGAGCTAAGAATGTGTTGACTATACCGGCGTAGACGGAGCGGAATCCTTCCGGCGCAAACTCCATGACAATGGGCAGCCGGGAGACGGAGTATGTGGTGTTGGAGACCCCTACGGCAGCGAAGCTGAGTACAGCCAAGACCAGGGAAGGAGGCAGCAGTGACAAGACTGCTGCCAGCCCCATGGCTGTGCAGGACAGCTGCATATTGATCTTGTGTCCTTTGGCATCGGCCAAACGGCCGGCAAAGAGGGATGCAAGCATCTGGCCAGCGGTCATGCTGATGGTAAAGTACCCGACAAAAGAAGCGGGCAAAGCTAACCGCTCCAGTTGGTGTACCGATAGGAAAGCGAGTCCCACCTGCCCCATGAGCAGGATCATTACTCCCACTACATAGCGGCGGAAATCATGATCATCGGCAAGGATACCGGGAATCTGCCGCAGGTAGTTACCCAGACCAGCCTTAGGCTGGCTTTGTTTTTCCACAGGCAGGTCGTATGTCAAGTAGGCGAATACTGCCCAGCCTGTGGCAAAGAAGAGAAAAGCCCAGAGAAAGAGGAAGCCGAAATTGATTGGAAAGGAGAAGCGGTTCAAGGTGAGGCTGGTCAGCCAGCCTGCCGCGAGACCGCAGATACAGCTGATAAAGGTCCGGGTGGCAAATAGAGAGCCCCTTTTTCTTTCTGGAATAGAACTGGCAACAAGTTCCATCCAGGCCGGGGTTCCGATTCCATCGAAAATGCTTGACAGAAGATAGCAGCTCAAAAAAGCAGTTAAGAGCCATTGGGCCCTATCTGCAGGGATAGTCCAAATCAGCCCGGCGATAAGCAAGTAGAACAGGCGCTGGGTTCCCGCCATGGTGAGGAAATAAGGTTTTCTCCGGGTCAGCCGCTGTACATAGCGTGCGCTGAAAAGCTGGGGAAGCATCCAGCCCAGATTGTATAGGGTAGGGGCTAAGCCGATGATCCAAGGAGAGGCGCCCAGTTCCTTGGCAAAGGCTGGTATCACTGTAGCGGGGGCTACAAAGGCCATAGCTGTAAAGAAGAATGTACCATCGATTAGAACTGCATAGTAAGTGCCAACTTGGGTCCGGAGCCTTCCGGGTTTTTTGGTCATCTGCAGCTTCAAAGATTTTCCCTCCGAGCTTTCCACTGTCTTGTGCCGTTGCGGCATCTTAGCAATAACGTATTAGTAGTTACTTTCTTCCAAGGAGGGCCAACATCCTTTGTCTTGCCTATCGTCCCATTTATCAGAAGAGCCAGAACTAGCAGGGGAACCGTATCTTTGCCTCTAATACTATGTTGAATATAGAGAGGAGGTTGGCAGTTTGAAGAAGGGAATCAACCGTTGGTCCATGCCGGCAGACTGGTCCATTCAAAAATGCATTGAGGAGGCCAAGAAAGCAGGTTTCCAAGGCATTGAACTGGTTTTAGAGGAAGCTGGGGAACTCTCACTGGAAAGTGATGAAGCCAAGGTCAAGACTATTAGGGATAAAGCCCTTAGTGCCGGGCTTGAGCTGAAGAGCTTGGCGACCGGACTTTTTTGGAAATATCCTCTGTCGGCCAAAGACCCTAAAGTACAGGAGAAGGCTAAGGCTGTTGTAGTCAAAGCACTGACCGCGGCCCAATGGCTTGGTGCCGACACTATATTGGTGGTTCCGGGAGTTGTGTCTGCTCCCTTTGCTGCCTCTGGGAGGACATCCTACGGGGAAGTATGGGATCGGGCCCTCGGGGCACTGCGGGAACTAGCTCCAGAAGCGGAAAAAAGGTCAGTACATATCGGGATTGAGAATGTTTGGAACAAGTTTCTTCTCAGCCCCATAGAGATGAGGGAGTTTATTGACGCCGTTGGCTCCGATTATGTCGGGGCATATTTTGATGTGGGGAATGTGCTTTTGTACGGCTTTCCTGAAGACTGGATCAGGATTCTCGGCTCCCGAATAAAGAAGGTGCACCTCAAGGATTTCCGCCCATCAGTGGGTACCTTGGATGGATTTGTCAACCTATTGGAAGGTGATGTGAACTGGCCGGAGGTAATGGCTGCCTTCCGGGAGATCGGATACACCGACTACGCCTATGCCGAGCTTACTCCTTATCGATACCACAGCGCGGCTCTGATTGGTGACATTTCCCGGGCCATGGATTGGATAATGCAGGGCAGCTGAGCAGGGGCCGTAATTTGAGTACTGGGCAAATAGGAATTGATTCCTAGCACCCTTCTCCTATGCCTGAATAGACTGTCGCTGTAGGAGCAAGTTCCTACCCATATGTGCAAAAGCAAGAAGGAGGAGGGTTAGTGTGAGGCAAGCGATTAGTTGCCCAGGGTTCAGCTATACAATTAGAGCGGGCGACACATTCTTCAGGCTGGCCCAGCGCTTTGGTACTACTGTTGCGGCAAGTCAGGCAGCTAACCCGGGTGTTGATCCCAACAATCTGCAGATCGGTCAGGTAATCTGTATCC
>JAAYGR010000093.1 GCA_012727675.1 Bacillota bacterium | reverse complement strand
ATCTTGCATCAATACTATGAAATGACTTGACTGAGGTTTACTAGGAGCCGTGTACGAGGCCCGTACGCACGGTTCTGTGAGAGGGACAGCGCTAGAACTGATCAGCTAGCGCTGCCCTACTCGATTTTGCGGTGAGGAATGCTGAACAGGTCGTCGCGTCGGTTGACTGGGTTGTAAATTGGGCGTTGACTAAACCTTGATTAGGCGTCTGGACTGCTGTGCGGCCAGCGGAGCAGGGTTTCGGGGTTCTTGAATAACCATAGAGGGCTGGCTTCTGAACATGTAGAAGTAAATAGTAAAAGTAAACGTTGGTGGTGTTCTGGCATACGAATCTCTAAACCAGCGTAGAATTTTCAGTGGGTATCGGTTTGCGGTTATCTGAGCGGTTTATTGCAGCATACAACAGAATCGATAGGGAAATGACCAGGCGGGCAAGACTCGACCGGTATGTTGGCTTTGCCCAGTTGGTGCGGCGCCTTGCCCGTACCGACAGCACTATAGCCCAATTTGCCGATGAGCTCTTGGAGTATGGAGATCTCCGCAATGCCATCGTTCACGATGCCGTGGAACCAGGACGGATCATCGCTGAGCCCCATCCCGATGTAGTAGAGCGGATGGAGCATATAGCAGCGATCTTGGAACAGCCTCCCTTGGTTACCCCTGAGTTTGAACGGAAGGTCTATACTGTCCGTTCTCAAGATTCTATCCTGGAAGTGATGAACCTCATCCGCCAACTGGGCTATACCCAGTTTCCCATCTACGACCAAGAGGGGAAGTTCGCTGGGTTGTTGACAGACCGCTGCCTAGCCCGGTGGCTGACCTTTGAGCTGGATACGGTGAGGATGAACTCCCTGGAAGAGATTACTGTGGCCCGTGTCGCTGCCTATGATAAAACCAGAGGCAAGAACGTTACGTTCCTGCCCAAAGATGCCACAGTCTTCGATGCTTACAATGAGTTCGAATGCCGGATGGGTACTGACCATCCCCGCCTGGAGGCGGTGTTGATCACAGGTAGCGGCAAGAAGAATGAGCCGCTGCTTGGGATAATTACTCCGTGGGATATTTTCCGCCTTCGGTCTCTTATGGGTAGATAAAGCGTTTCCATTCCCGGCTGACTTGAGGAAGTCCTGTCAATTCACTCCAAAGTGGAAGTAATCAGCATTCCATAAGCACTCGCAAAAATAGATAGCCTCCCTGGATAAGGAAGGCTATCTACCCCCACAACGAGAGCATCGCCCTGGAGTCAGTTGCCGCTGACTCCACTCTCACTTTATAATTTCGCCCCCTGCGAATGAATTCCTTCTCTATTTAGCGCAATTTCCTTAAATACTCAGATATCAGCGAATACGCTTGCTGGACTTTGATTACCAAAAGCAAGAGGAATTCAGCGATAGTTTAGAGAATTGAAACCTGATGAGAAACATAACCGGTTCTAAGGTAAATGAGGGATATTAGATGGCGACAATCAGAGATGTAGCTCGAAGAGCCGGTCTATCTGTTGCTACCGTATCGGCTGTGCTCAACAACAAGCCGGTAGTCAGTGAAAGATCCCGCCGTAAAGTCTTGCAGGCCATAGAGGAGCTGGACTACCGACCTAACCGGGTGGCAAGGGCCCTTTCCCGAAACAGCAGCAATACTGTAGGGATGCTGGTTCCTTCAGTTGATAACCCCTTTTTTCCCCAGGTGGTTAAGAGTGTTGAAGATGTGTTTTTCGAGAACCACTTTGTCACCTTAATTGGCAACACCGAAGGTAAGCCCGAGCGGGCTCTATACTATATTAAATCCATGCTGTCAGGGTGGGCCGATGGCTTGATTATTACCCTGACCTGGGAGATGACCCAGCCTGAAGTTTTGGATAATCTCAAACGGGCAAGGGTTCCGGTGGTAGGCCTTGCCGGTGCCCGCATTATACCGGAATTTGATGCCATCATCCCCGATGACACCGAGGGAGCCTTTGATGCCGTCAGCTACTTAGTGGACCTGGGCCATAGGCAAATTGGATTTATCGGTGTACAGGATTCCCAGTCTACAGCTTTGCGGCTCCAGGGGTATAAGGATGCTCTGCAGCAGGCTGGACTGCCGGTCCACAATGATTTGATCATGCTGGGCCGGGGCTATGAAAAGGCCGATGGCTACATGTTGGCTAAGGCCTTGATGTGCTGCTCTCCGCGGCCTACGGCTGTCTTTTGCTATAATGACGTAATGGCTTTGGGGGCACTGACAGCGCTCCGGGAAGAGAATATCCGCATTCCTGAAGATGTCTCACTCATGGGATTTGATGATACTGCCGGTCCCTATTGTCATCCCCAGTTTACTTCTGTCGCACTGCCCAAGTCAGAGATGGGCTTCTTGGCCGCATCGCTGCTTCTAGACAGGATCCGGGGAAAGGAAGGCCCGCCGGAAACAGTTACTGTAAGACCCCGCCTTGTGGTCAGGGATTCAACAGGCCCTGGACCTCATCTTAGGGATAAAGCAGCACGTGCTAGTAAGGAACGGTCGCAGACTTTTGTGCAAACAAAACGGTAAAATAGAAGGGAATTGTCAAAAAGAGGCGAATGTATTCTATCAGAGATTTGAACCGGTTAGATTTCATTATTAGAAAGGAGAAGGTGCATGGCAAAGAAAGCGACCCTTACTTTGGATAAGAGTTTCCGGATAGGCGATATCGATGACCGCATTTACGGAGCCTTCATCGAACACCTGGGGCGGGGCATCTATGGGGGACTCTATGAACCGGGGCATCCATCTGCTGATGAACACGGCTTTCGACAAGATGTACTTGAGCTGGTAAGAGAGCTCGACGTACCGGTAGTGCGCTATCCCGGCGGCAACTTTGTTTCCGGCTATAATTGGGAGGACGGCATCGGTCCCCGGGAACAGAGACCTAAGCGGCTGGAACTGGCCTGGAAATCCATCGAGACCAATGAATTCGGTCTCAATGAGTTTGTGGATTGGACCGAAAAGGCCGAAGCAGAACCCATGATGGCAATCAATCTAGGCAGCCGGGGAATTGATGCGGCTAGGAACATTGTGGAGTACTGCAACCATCCCGGCGGCACATACTGGAGCGACCTTCGCACAAAACATGGGTATGCAGAGCCCCATAATATCAAACTGTGGTGTCTAGGCAACGAAATGGACGGACCGTGGCAGATCGGCCATAAGACAGCCGATGAGTATGGTCGTATAGCCCTCGAGGCAGGCAGAGTCATGAGGTTGGTGGATCCTGACATCGAGCTGGTGGTCTGCGGCAGCTCCAATGACCGTATGCCTACTTTCCCAGACTGGGAAGCAACGGTTCTAGACCATACTTATGAAGTAGTAAATTACATCTCACTCCATCAGTATTTTGGTAACAGGGATAATGACACGCCCAATTTCCTGGCCCAATCGGTCGGTATGGAGGCTTTCATTAACACTGTAATCGGCATCTGTGATTACATCAAGGCCAAGAAGCGCAGCAAGAAAACCATTCATCTCTCCTTCGATGAGTGGAATGTGTGGTACCACTCCAACGAAGCCGACTCCAAACAGGAGCCCTGGCAGGTTGCGCCACCTCTTCTGGAGGATGTCTACAACTTTGAAGATGCCTTGGTCGTTGGCTGCATGCTGATTTCTCTGCTGAAGCGGGCCGATCGGGTGAAGATAGCATGCATCGCTCAATTGGTCAATGTCATTGCACCAATCATGACCCGCACCGGTGGCGGTGTCTGGCGGCAGACCACTTTCTATCCGTATCTCCACACATCGTTGTACGGCCGGGGAGCCGCACTCCTGCCGGTAATTGACAGCCCGGTCTACGACACCAAGGATTTCTGCGATGTCCCGTACCTAGAAGCCATCGCAACGGTCAATGATGAGGCGGATGAGCTGACTATCTTTGCGGTCAATCGGGATCTGGAAGAGCCTTTGATTCTGGAAGGCCGCCTCGGCAATTTCGAAGGATATCGGGTAGTTGAGCATAT
>JAAYGR010000092.1 GCA_012727675.1 Bacillota bacterium | reverse complement strand
TGGGAGAAGAACTAGCCCGGGCCAATGTCAAGCAGGTGATCATGTGCTACAATGTGTGGAATTTCCCCTACTTGGCATGGCCTTTTTTGAACTCTATAGGGCGCGACATTCCGGTACTGAGCTTGTCTAATAACAATGGACAGTTTCCCGGCAATGTCGGTCTCTTGGCAACCGATGGAGCTCTGCGTCAGGTAGGTCTCCGGACCCATAGGATCGTCGGAGAAATAGATGATTCTAAGACCCAGGCTAAGGTGATCAACTGGCTGAGGGCCAGCCAAGCGTACACCACCATGCAGAATGAAGTCTACGGGTTCTACGGCGGGCACTCCATGGGTATGGAAACCGGGTATTTCCACCTCACCCCCACCATCAAGCATTTGGGAACAACGGGCTATCAAGTGGACCAGCTGCTCTTGCTGAAGCGGATGGAGCAAGAGGTCGATGAAACCGAGGTGGAAAAGGGACTGGAGTGGTTCAAAGAGCTTCTGGGACCCCGCCTGCTTTTTGACGGTAATATGCTCACCGAGGAGACGCTGAAGAACCAGATCCGGCTGTATCTAGCCATGCGGATGGTCAATGATGAGCTGGGATTTGACTTCTGCGGACTCAAAGGACAGCGGGAATTCACCGAGCACGTTTGTCTCGGAGACGTGGCAGAGATGCTGATGAATGACCCCTATGACTGGAATGGACCGAAAGAGCCTACAGTATGTGCAACTGAAGCTGACTCCTACGCTGCCGTAACCATGCAAATACTTAAATACATCAGCGGTGGTCTTCCCACCCTGTTCATGGATGTAAGGCTGTACCATCCCGATAAGGACCTCTGGGATTGGTGCAACTCCGGCAACCACTCAAGCTACTACGCCGCCCGGAGCATGGATCCCAAAGAGAATTTCAAGCACATCACCTTCCACCCCGCCATGGAGCTCTACTTCAAAGCGGGCGGAGCTTCGGTGGAGTTTAATGCAGGACCTGGCGAACTGACCTTTGCCCGCCTAGGGCTTTGGAACAGTGACCAGCTTTACATGGTCATCATGCGGGGCGAGTCCCTGGACCTGCCCGAAGAAGAAAGAAAAGCCCTCAATGCCCAGACCGATCCCACTTGGCCCCATGTCCATGCCCGGATCGAAGGCAGTTTTGAGGAGTTTCTCAATATTTTCCCAAGCAATCACGTATTAGGTGTGGAGGGCGACAAGGTAGATGCCCTGGTCTACTACTGCGAGATCGCAGGCATTAAGCCTGTTGTCCTGGGTCCCAAGGGTAAAGAGCGGATTAGGCCCATTTGGGAACTTCTAGCCTAAGCAGCAACTTGAACCCCCACGGATGCTCAAGCCTCTATACCAATCGGAAGACCCCTCCCTGCATGTCAAGGAGGGGTCTTGCCCGAGATGACCCTACTCTGCAAACCCCCACCATCTCTCTTTCAGGTGGGCAGCTTCGGCATAGGCACTGGCTCTGTCTTCTACTTTCGTGTAGGCCTGCAGAACTGCTAGGGTCCGGGTGAATTCCTGTATATCCAGCCGGCTGTTGTTTATTGAGATCAGCAACCTGCTCCGCTTCCACTCTCGGTCTATTTTCCTGAGGATTGTTCTGACCTCACCCCACTCCTCAGCCAAAATGGCCTCTTCCACTTCTTCTAGGTACTTGTCCATGGGTGAGCTGATTGGAAACATGTTGTGAATAAGATATGCCAGCACCATCGCTGCTATGATTCCCAGGGCAATCCAGATATTGGTCTTCACGGGCCGGACCCCCTCTCCGGGGGTTCTTTGATGGGCTCTTGCCCCGTAACCTTAGTCTCACTGATATCCTGCTCCTGGGGCAGTCCATCCAAATCGTCCCGGAGGTCTATGTATAAATTCCCCTGGGTGTCAATCTCAGCGTAGTACACATCTTCTAACCTGTGGTTTCTCTTGGCGAGCTCTTCCAAAAGCCACTCCCGACTGAGATTGAGCTGGCTGAGATTGGGCTCCACAATCTTTCCATCTACGATCAGTTCTACTGCCAAACCCTTGTAATCCGTAGGTATCTTTAGATCAGCGGGGGTAACCGGCTGCAGCTGCGACTTAACCAGCACTG
>JAAYGR010000091.1 GCA_012727675.1 Bacillota bacterium | reverse complement strand
CAGGAACAAACCTCTTCAAGTTCCTGCCGAATCTCCTTGAAGCGCTGCATCAAACCCAGGTGTCGTTCATAGCTGTTTTCGGCTGGGAGATGCTCCTATTAGCTGCTGGATATGTTCCACAGCGATTTGGAGAAGTAGCAAGACGATGGGAGAAATGGATTTCGCAGTTTTACGAGGCATTCGCCGAGAGTGACATACCAGTTTTTATGTGTCATGACGATATCACCTGGAGTAGCGGAGCTGTAGTCGCGCCGGCCTGGTATCGGGAGTTTATATTTCCAGCTTACCGGCGTTTATGGCAGCCTCTCCGTGATGCTGGTAAGATTGTCTTGTTTACTTCAGACGGAAATTATACTGAGTTTATCGATGATATTGCTGCCGCGGGAGCCAATGGATTTGTCATGGAACCTATGACTGACATGGAGTATGTTGCCGAGCGCTACGGCAAGACCCACGTGTTTATGGGTAACGCCGATACCCGCATCCTGCTAAACGGGACTAAGGAGCAAATCCGAAGAGAGGTTGAGCGGTGCATGCGGATCGGCAAAAATTGCCCCGGTTTCTTCATGGCGGTAGGAAACCATATTCCACCCAACACTCCGGTGGAAAACGCTTTGTATTACAATGAAGTATATGAAGAATTGTCAAGACGCTAAAGCAAAAAAGACAGGGAGGGTTAGGTGTGGTACAAGAGAGGAGTTACACGTTTAAGATAGCAGAGGACGGCATCGATCCCGAAATGGTTCCCGAACGCACACTGTATACCGGTGCACAGATACCGGCCATTGGTCTGGGAACATTTGGATCCGATCGCTTTTCCGGTGAATCAATTGCCGCGGCGGTGCTTGGTGCTGCCGAGGTGGGGTATCGGCATTTCGACTGCGCTGCCGTATACGGCAATGAACACTTGATTGGGGAGTCTTTGCAGGCCATCATGCGGGGAGGTGTACGGCGGGAGGATCTTTGGATAACTTCTAAACTGTGGAATGACAAGCACGCTCCAGAGGATGTTATTCCTGCATGTAAGCAGTCCCTGCGGGATCTAAAGCTAGATTACCTAGACCTCTATCTTATCCATTGGCCGTTTAGAAACTACCATCGGCCGGGAGCTGCAGGTACTGAACGGGATCCCAATGCTAAGCCGTATTCCCATGATGAGTACATGGAGACATGGCAGCAGCTAGAGCGGCTGGTGGAATTGGGGTTGGTCAGGCATATCGGTACATCCAATATGACCATACCCAAGCTGAAGCTGCTCCTCCGGGATGCCCGCATCAAGCCTGCCTGTAACGAGATGGAGCTGCATCCCCATTTTCAGCAGCCGGAACTCTTTAATTTCTGTCTAGAGAACGACATATTGCCCATCGGGTTCTGTCCCATCGGCTCGCCCAATAGGCCGGATAGAGACAGGACTCCTGAAGATACGGTGGATATTGAGGATCCGGTGATTGTAGAAATTGCCGAAAGGTTAAATGTCCACCCCGCGGTGGTGTGCGTCAAGTGGGCGGTCCAGCGGGGCCAAGTTCCCATTCCCTTTGCTGTGGACCGGGAGCATTATTTGGCTAACATCGCCTGCACCGTGTCTGAACCGCTCACCGATGAAGATATGGAGGCCATCGCAAAGATAGACAAGAACTGCCGCTTGATTAAGGGACAGGTATTTCTCTGGGAAGGAGCCCGGGGTTGGGAGGACCTTTGGGATCCCGATGGGGTCATAGTGGACATGAGATAGCGGATATTTTGGGTCACATAGTGCTGGTACATCGTTTGACCCATCTTTAAATGGAAAAGAAAGGCTGTGTAGAAAACCGCCCGTTGTGGGGCGGTTTTTTACATAGGTCAGGTTTTGTGAAGGCTGTTACCTGTATCTAGAGAAACTCTACCCAGAAGACGCTTACTTAGAGATAAAGGAGTATATACGGGGAATAATTCATTTGAGGAAACCGCTGAATAGAAGGAACACAGCCATTTTCTGAGAATTAAATGACTGAAGCGCCTCAGTGCCGACGGAGGGAGCCGAAATAATGCTAGATGTCAAACTTACTATGATTAGGCAGGAATTTGAGTCCAAGAAGCTAGATGACGTTGGGAGGCATCTGGAACAAGAGTTGGAGGGCGTACAACTAGACCTAAAGCCGGGGGCTTCAGTGGCCATAGCCGTTGGCAGTAGAGGTATAAGTAATCTTGAGGAAATAGTCCATTCCACAGTGAAATGGGTCGTAGGCCAAGGTTGGAAACCGTTCATCATCCCAGCTATGGGGAGCCATGGAGGAGCTACGCCAGAAGGACAGCAGGCTGTTCTAGAGCACTACGGCATTACAGAAGTAAATGTTGGTGCTCCTATTTTGTCTTCGCTGGAAGTTGTGGAACTTCCCAGTGAAGGACTAGCCAATAAGGTATACATGGACAAACATGCGTATGAGGCTGATGGGGTTATTGCCATTAATCGGATAAAGCCCCACACGGATTTCCACGGAACCTTCGAGAGTGGGCTGATGAAAATGTGTGCTATTGGTCTTGGAAAGCACAAACAGGCCCTTGAGATTCACCGGTTCGGGGTAACCGGATTGAAGGAAATGATCGTGCCAACGGCGCGGCAAATAATCAAGCATGGCAGGGTAATGCTGGGAATAGGCATAGTTGAGAACGCCAGCAAAGAGACCGCCATCATTAAAGTCCTGCGAGCCCATGAGTTTGAGAAGGAGGAGCCAAAGCTTCTTGAGCAGGCCAAGAGACTTATGCCCAGATTGCCTGTTGATCAGATTGATGTGCTGATTATCGATGAGTTTGGTAAAGATATCAGCGGTGTAGGGCTGGATCCCAATATTATCGGTCGGATCGGAATTAGGGGGGAGCTGGACCTAGAGAAACTCCAGATTTCATCTATATTGCTAACAGATCTTACTGAAGGTTCGCAAGGGAATGCCCTTGGGATGGGATTGGCTGATGTTATAACAAGAAGGGTCTACAATAAGATTGATTTTAAAGCAACGTATGAAAACGCCGTGACCAGCGGTTTTCTTCAGCGGGCTAAATTGCCAATCGTGGCTGAAACAGATAGTGAGGGCATAAGTTATGCCCTCAGAGCTGCATGTCGAAGCCCCGAGAACGCTAGGATTGTTAGAATCAAGAATACACTGAGTCTTGGAGCGCTGTATGTTTCCGATCTTGTCCTTCCGGACCTAGAATATCAGACTGGAATCGAGGTTACGGATCGGAGAATTCCCTTAGTTCAAGAGGATGGTTGTCTGCCTCCGTTTGATTAACCTCGTATTCAGGTACCTCTATTCAGCTGGCACCATCTAGTATCATATCGATATATAAGTGGGAGGAGACCGTGAAATGAATGCAACTTCACCTTCACTGCCAAAGGTAGCAATTACCATGGGAGACCCCTATGGGGTGGGCCCAGAGATCATAGTAAAGGCAATTGCCCATCCAGAGGTGCAGGAGGCATGTCAGCCGGTGATTGTTGGGACAAAGGATATCTTGGAGCTAGCCGCGGAGCTTGTGGGAGGGAAGGTTCTTTGCCCAGTCGAAGAACCGGAGGCCCCGCTGGATATAGAGCTAAACCGCTTTGGAGAGGTTTCCGCTGCCGCGGGAAAGGCGGCCTTTGCCTATATTGAGAAAGCAGTCTCCCTGGCTTTGGCGGGAGATGTCGATGCCATTACGACAGCCCCTATACATAAAGAAGCAATTAACCTTGCAGGGTATCACTTCAGCGGCCATACAGAGATCTTAGCTGCTCTGACTGAGACAGAATCAGTGAGCATGATGCTTGTTTGCGGTAAAATGCGGGTTGCCCATGTGACTACCCATGTTGCTTTGGAAGATGTGCCCGGCCATATCACACAACCCCGTCTTGTAAAGGTTATTGATCTTTTTCACCAGGCTTTGCTGGACCTAGGCATCAACTCACCGAGGATCGCAGTAGCCGGTCTCAATCCCCACTCCGGTGAGGGGGGCCTTTTTGGTAGACAGGAGATCGATGTCATCATACCAGCCGTTGCCGCCACGGCTAAGCGCGGTTACCACATTGAAGGTCCTATCCCTCCCGATACGGTCTTTGTGAAGATGCTGGCCGGTCAGTATGACGGCGTGGTTGCCATGTACCACGACCAAGGGCATATTCCCGTTAAGCTCCTGGGGTTTGCTGTTGATCCCGAAAGCGGCAGTTTCCGCAGTGTGGAAGGGGTCAATGTGACTCTGGGATTACCGATTATCCGAACATCGGTGGATCACGGCACTGCCTTTGATATTGCCGGCACCGGCAAGGCCAATGAGAAGAGTATGATAGATGCTATCCTCATGGCAGCAACGATGGCCCGCCATCGTAATCGCAAAGCTAGATGATCCATTCTGGCCGTTCTTGTGTTTATCCCCTGGAGCCCTTAAGGCCATCTCCGGCGGTTAGCGGCTGCATGAAATGAAGATCGCGTATATTTCGCCTAATCGTCGGCTATGTGAACAATTGTCTTGAGGTATTCACTCCCGTAACCTATTACAGCAAACGTGTATCAAAACCTTTGGCAGGGCCCCTTTATCTTACCTCCCTCATCTCGCTAGGGTTCAGACTTTTGTCAAAATAACCACAGATGGGTAAATTGGATATACTTCGTCGACAATTAGCAGGATTCCACCTAACTAGGCGGAATAGTAAGAATAAAGAAACATTCAGCCCTAGGGTTCGCCATCGTAGGTCGGCACTGCATCTGGTGGCAGATAGAAATCTCCTGGCGATGAAGCTAGCCGGTTAATGCGGCAAATCTCAGCGGGGGAGGTGAGAACCCGTTAAGCTAGCTGGTCGTTCCTTCTTGTAAAACTCAGGTGTGCGGCAGGCAGCATGAATTTTCTTAAGGAGGAAGGATACAGGCATGAGAAAGTCACTACGGGTAATTGTGGTCGCGGCTGCTTTAGCTCTGCTGCTGGTACTCGGCAGCGGCATTGGCTCTGCAAAGGTAACCATCGACTTTTGGACACTGTTTACAGGCCCTGACGGCAGAGTAATGGGTGAGTTGGTAGAGCGCTTCAATGAGGAACATCCGGATATAGAAGTGGTAATGCAGATTTTGCCTTGGGGTGAGCCGTATTACAGCCGCTTAGCAACCAGTGTTGTCAGCGGTGAGGCACCCCATGTAGCCATATGCCATGACTACATGATTCCACGGTTCGCCTCCACCAATGCTGTACTTCCCATCAATGAGTCCATGCTGGAGGTCCTGGAGCTGGGAGAGGACATGTTCTACGATGCAGTGTGGAACAACTCCGGCAGCTATGAAGGGGTACGCTACGGTATTCCTCTGGACTTTCATGGGTTTGGCGTCTATTACAATGTTGACTTGCTCCATGAGGCAGGCCTGTCATCGGAGCCCGATGCCCTGCCGGTAACCGGAGATGAGTTCGTAGCTGCGCTGATGAAAATGACCAAGGATCTTGATGGTGACGGCACCATTGACCGCTGGGGTATCATCGCTCCTCTGGACTGGTTTAGGGCTTGGTCTTTGTGGGCAGGCGTATGGCAGAACGGAGGAGACTTCTTGTCGGAAGACAAGACCCGCTCTACCTGGAATACCGATATTGGCCGCAAAGCACTGCAGTTCCAGGTTGACCTGATTCACAAGCATAAAGTCATGTCTCCTGAACTGTCGGTGAATCCCTTCCTGGCATACTACCAGGGACAGGCGGCTACCATGATCAGCGGGGTCTGGGAGGTATTGGGAGCCGAAGCAGCTGAGGGACTCAACTACACCGTGGGCAACCATCCTCTCATCGGTCCTGAAAAGGTCTATGCCATTGGCTCACATACCTTTGTATTGCCAGTGCAAGCCAAGAGAGATGCTGAGAAAGAGCGGGCTGCACTGACCTTCATCAAGTGGATTTTGGATAACAATCTTGATTGGGTCAAAGCTGGTCAGTGTCCGTCTAGGCTGGATGTTCTGGAGGTTGACGAGTTCAGAAATGCACCTTACCTCCTGCCCCAGAGGACCATCGCTGAGCAAGGTGCCTACGGCAGGTACCTGCCAAAGATCATACCCTGGTCCAGGGTTCAGGAGCGCATCGTTTCCGGAATCGAAGCGGCTCTCTTGGGCAAGAAGACTGTAGAGCAGACCTTGGCCGATATGGATCGGGAGATCGATGCCATCTTGGCTAGAGGCAGATAAGGTAATGTGATTGCTGGGACTGACCCTTCTGGGTCAGTCCCAGTCCTAGACTGCCGTTACATCGAACTGAGGTATTGCGCCCATGTCGTCTAGCATCCCCAAATGACCGGAGTTTAAACCTCCACGTTACGAGGTGAATAGATATGGCTCGCAATAATCGAAGGAAGTATTTCTTGCTGAACGAAGAGAATCCCCTGTATCCTTATCTATACCTTTTGCCTTATCTCACTTTGTTTATTATTTTCATTGCCCTTCCTATACTGGAGAGTATGCGGATCAGTATGTATGATTGGAGTCTAATCGGGCCTCCGCCCCGCTATGTAGGCCTTAGCAATTACGAGTATATTTTCACAGAGCCGACAGAGTTGTTCCTGCACAGTCTAAAGAACACGGTGCAATACGCAGTAGGGGCTGTCCCGTTATTTGTGGTGGGTTCCCTCTTTCTAGCCATTGCCGTAGATGCTGTTAAGCGCTGGAAGGGGTTTTTTCAGATATCCTTCGTGATGCCGATGGTGATCAACGTTGCCGCTATATCCATCATCTGGATCTGGATCTTCGACCCCACCACAGGGCTGCTCAACTACTATGCCGGCCTTATCGGTCTACCTCCCCAGAACCTCTTAGGCCATGAAGAAACGGCGATGTGGACGATTGTGGCCGTTTCATTCTGGTGGGGAGTGGGTTTTCCGTTCTTGGTTTATCTGTCGGGACTGCAGGACATTCCCCAAACCATGTACGATGCTGCCCGTATCGATGGAGCTAATGCCTGGCACTGCTTTAAGGATATTACCCTACCACTCTTGCGTCCTACCTTGCTGTTTATCTCGGTGATGCAGATTATCGGTGCTTTCCAAGTGTTCGGTCAGGTCTATATTCTAACAGGAGGAGGGCCCTATGACAGTACCAGGGTGGTGGTGCAGCACATGTATCTCACCGGATTCCAGTACTTCGAAATGGGCCTGGCGGCAGCCATGGCATGGGTTCTCTTCTGCATTCTAATCGTATTTACATTGATTCAGTTTAGAGTGTTCCGGTTTGGTGAGCGGCTGGAGTACTAGCAGCTAAAACGCAGGATTGGAGGTAGATGGTTATGACATGGGTGCGGCGCAATGCAAAACAGATTGTCTTGCTTGTGGTCTTGACTATGCTGGCTATTTTATGGCTGCTGCCCATCCTGTGGGCTATTTCCACATCGCTGAAGCCTAATCCCCATACATATCGCCATCCTCCCCGCTGGATTCCAGAAGTGGCTACTTTGGAAAACTTTAGGGAGGTTTTCTTTACCATCAGAACTACGCCCATATGGCGGGCATATTATAACAGCCTTGTTGTGTCGATTAGTACTACCTTCCTGGTTTTAGTGGTATCGTCATTGGCTGCCTATGCCCTTGCTAGACTAGATTTTCCAGGCCGCAACTTGATTTTCGCCATAATAGTCTCATCTCTGCTCATCCCTGGGCAGATTACTCTCATCCCCGTCTTCCTGCGCTTACACCGCTGGGGATGGCTCAACACCTACAAGGCCCTCATTGTACCTGCCCTTGCCGGACCTTTCGCTGTGTTCTTACTAAGGCAGTTCATGCTGTCTATCCCCCGGGATCTGGAGGACGCAGCCCGGATTGACGGCTGCAGCAAATTCCGCACCTTCTATACTATTGTTCTTCCACTGATTAAGCCGGCCCTCACCACTCTGGCCATTTTCACCTTCTTTGGGAGCTGGAATGACTTTATGTGGCCGCTGATTACCATGACCAGGCGTAATATGATGACACTGCCGGTAGCTCTCCAGGCCTACCTTGCTGCCTTCAACTACATGATCGAGGCAGGTTACATCCTTGCAGCTAGTGTAGCTGCAACCGTCCCACCGGCAGTATTTTTCTTGGTATTCCGCCGGTACATCATCAAGGGTATTGCCCTTTCCGGTCTAAAACTCTAGGGTCGATTTTCCTGTGGTCATAAAAGCAGGATGAATCCATTCCCACTCTTTCGGTGGTGGGTTCATCCTGTTTTTTTCATATTACGAATCTAGGCTTGTTGGTCGAGTGAGTGCCCAAGCTTTTCACCTCCACCAACCCAATCAACAAGCCTGTGCAGATGCTCTGGGAAGGGCTGGGCTGCAGACTGAGCGGATATATAGATAATCTGGACCCAGGGGCCACGGAGTTGATGTATTTCAATACTCAGGAGACATGACCTGCCTCAAGGCGCACGGAGCGGCGGCTAGCAGTGGCGAGTAGTAGTGCTAAACTGCAAAACTCTCCCTAAGCGTGTGGCAGCCGCCAAGTTCGCAAGTCCAAGCCGTCATCTGGAGGTATTTAGTGGGAATCATCGAAGCAATTGGTATAAGTGAAAACTAGTTATCCAAGCCAGAGCTGGAATCGGATGGCGGATGATCAGTCTGCAGTGCACGAAGAAGTGCGCTGGCTTCGTGCTTCCGTTGGTGGTGATATT
>JAAYGR010000090.1 GCA_012727675.1 Bacillota bacterium | reverse complement strand
TATGTCCGATGTAGAAAGCGCCCAATGCGGCGCTTCCTTGTTCCATGGTCATGGCTACATAGGTAGCGCCTACACTGGTCCACCATAGGATCCAGTAGGGATTGGAGATGGTGGCCAGGATACCTGCCGTTAGTGACTGGAACCGGCCGCCGGAGGCAGTGTCATCTCGGGAAGCACCTGACCCATCAGTGATGGCAAGTTCTGCCACCCGACTGGTCTTAGCGGTTCCGACAGCCATCCATGCCAGTAAAGCACCGCCTACAATGGCTATGGTGCCTACAATCCCTGGTCGGCCGAGGACGCTTCCCAGGCCCAGTGAAAGACCGATAACCACCAAGAGCTCCGTCAAGGCATGGCCGGTAATGGCAAGTACTCCCCCAAAAAGGCCCCGTTTTATCGTCTCATTGATATTCACAATCAAAAGCCCGCCGGGCATCATAGCACCAGAAAGACCCACAAGAAAAGAACTGATCAAGATGGCTCCCAAACCCACAGTACATCCCCCTCTGAAGTAATAGAATGGGGATTCACCATGAGGATGGGCGAATCCTGCCAAAAAGTGAGTGCTGTGGGTAACAAGGTGGTCTAGCATCAGGGCGGGGGAACTGCTGGATACGGCTATCAAGGTTATGTTGAGCCTAAAGACGGCTCCATAAGGGATTGGAGCCGCTCACCTAAACACCTTTGCAAGCTCTGCGCATAAGCCTGGAAATACCTGCGACACAGCCGTCTCCGGCGGCTTGTAGGTGGTATATCCGGCAAGCTGCTGTTCCTTGAAGCTGTGGACAGTGATCTCCTTGTTCTGGGGATTCGCGAGCCAGTACTCTTCAACTCCACATGACATGTATAGGTCCAGCTTCTTGATGAGGTCTATTCTCGCGGTGCTTTCAGATATGACTTCGATGATAAGGGTAGGGACTCCGGTATAGTAGCCGTTCTGGAGTTTTTCCTCTAGATCGCAGATGACCATGATGTCGGGCTGGACCACATTTATCTGACCATCAGGCCGCTTCAGGGTGATGTCAAAGGGAGCGATCAGAGGGGTACAAGGCTTTCCCTGAAACCAATCCCGGAAGATAACGAAAAGCTCCATCAGTGCCAGCTGATGTTCTATTCTGGGTGATGCAAGCATGTGGATCTCACCATCTATATATTCGCACCGTGTTTCGCTATCCTTGGTGAGGCTCAAGAATTGCTGGTAGGTGGCTTTTTTGCCGCCATAGTCTGGTGAAGGAGCCTCTTCAGTTACTATCCCAGGGAAAATGCCTGCTTTCTTCAAACTGCAGAGTTTTGCCACTGGAACGCCGTTACGGGTGATGATGATCTCTTCTTGCACTGCAAGCTGCAAATACTTCCCGAATCTGTTTTGGACTTTGGTGGAGCTTACCATCATCGTAAACGCCTCCCTTTAGCTAACAAATAGCCAATAGATTAGCTAATGCTAGTCTAGAATAACTAATTTGAGATGTCAATCTATAGGGAAGCCAGACCCGCACAAGTATACTGCATAATCACCCTCTCCAAGCCCCTGTTTTATTGACAAACCTTCACTGAGAGTGAAATAATTGCATAAAGTGCTAGGAACCCTATAGTGATGGAGTCTATGTGTCTTAGTTAATTTTGCAGGGAGAGATGTACCAATGTCTCAGCCTTATCGCCATTATGAAGTTGTCTCTCAGTTGGTGGAAAAGGCGGCTGTCGCCATGGAGCTGGATCCCAAGGTCAAGGAGCTTCTCAGGGAACCGATGCGCACTTTGACGGTTTCTGTACCGGTGAAAATGGATGACGGCAGTATCCGAGTGTTCCAAGGTTTCCGCTGTCAGCACAATAATGTATTGGGCCCCTTTAAGGGCGGCATTCGCTTTCATCCAGAGGCCGATGAGGATGAAGTCAAGGCTTTGGCCGCTTTGATGACATATAAATGTGCCGTGGTGGGCCTTCCATACGGCGGGGCCAAGGGTGGAGTTCTCTGCGACCCGAGGGAGCTGTCTGAGGGCGAGCTTGAGCGGCTGAGCCGGGGCCTAATCCGGGCTATTGCTCCCATTATTGGGCCGGAACAAGACATTCCTGCCCCTGACGTGAACACAAATGCCAAGATCATGGGCTGGTTTGTCGATGAATACTCTCTTCTTAGAGGCAGCTATCAGCAGGGAGTGGTTACCGGCAAACCTATTGCCATAGGCGGTTCCCAGGGAAGAGGCGGCGCTACCGGCCGGGGGGTCATGTATGTGATCCGGGAAGCCGCAGCTGCTTTCAGTTTGGAACTGGAAGGCGCTACAGTAGCTGTCCAGGGCTTCGGTAATGTAGGAAGCTATGCCGCCCAGTTCCTATATGACCTAGGATGCAAGATCATAGCCGTTGCGGATGTATTCGGCGGTGTTTACTGTGAAGACGGTATTGATCCTTATCTCCTTAAGGATCATGAAATGAAAACCGGTTCGGTTAAGGATTTCGCTGGTACAACCCCAATTTCCAATGAAGAGCTCTTGACTATGGAGTGCGATATCCTCATCCCCGCTGCACTGGGGAATCAGCTGACTGGAGAGAATGCCGGGAACGTCAAGGCCAAGTGGGTAGTAGAGGCTGCCAACGGGCCCACAACACCGGATGCCGACGCGATACTAAAAGAAAAAGGTGTCTTGGTCATTCCAGATATCTTGGCCAACGCCGGCGGTGTCACTGTATCATATTTTGAATGGGTGCAGAACAACTACAATTACTACTGGTCAGCTGAGGAAGTAGATCAGCGGCTGGAGAGGATCATGGTCGATGCCTTCCAGGCTGTTT
>JAAYGR010000089.1 GCA_012727675.1 Bacillota bacterium | reverse complement strand
GGCCAACGGACTCGATGTCATCGCGGTCACCTATGGCTTCGGTGATCGGGAAGAGATCGAAGCCCACGGCCCCACTTTGATTGTGGATTCGGTGCAGGAATTGCGACAAGTCCTGTTAGCGCAACAGCCACTGCCAGGCAACCGACTCACTAGCAGCACCTAGTCGCGCAGACCATGTGATGCTAATCGCGGTCGAAGAAGCGGAGGCACTGGGTCTATACTATAGCCTATAGCCTAGGGGTTCAGTTATGTGTTGATACACTTCCACACCCTGGCGCTTAAGGTAATGGTATATGTCGGGCAGATCCCAGCTGTTTAGGGGGCCGAACATTATGGGGACTCGCTCTGGCCTGTACAGCCTCTTGCGTATGATCCGCTCGAAGCTAGGCGGTAGGGGAGAGAGCCGCAGCTGACTTACGGGTGCCAATGCACCAGCTAAGGCAGCAAGCAAGGCTCCTCTGCCCCGACCTGCCAACACGACCCGCTCTTTGTGTGAACGTTCAATCAGGTATTCTATCCCCCTTAACACATCAGCCACTTGCATACCTATTATGGAAGTGCCCAACATCTGCGCATCACACTGCAAACGGTAGTCCGTCTCGAAGAAATGAAAAGCCTCTGTGCCCCAGGTGGTTATTCCATGGGGAGTAATGCTTCTCGTGGCGACTGCCCCAACGCCCCTGGGATCAAAGAGGAACACCCATCTACCCTCGGCAACCAACGCAATTATTGTTTCCCAAGCTTCCTCCACTTGAGAGGTGCCGTGCTCCAAGAGGAGCAATACTGGTTCTTTGCTGTTGTCTGCGCTATAGGCGAGTAAACCGCTGACTATAATCCCTTTTTCACTCCAGAAAAACACCTTTTCCCGGATAATTCCATCCTCAACCTCGTCTTTTTGAATGATCCGAGGATACTTTGGTCCCTCGGGTTTTGGATGGGCCAAGGTTCGCTCCAGCAGTCGTGGATTAAAAGCCCACTTTTGCTTGCGTTTTTCCAACTCCGCAACCATCAGGTCGTGGATGGTAACCGCATCGGGATAGTCTCCCACAATCTGACCGCTCCTTGTGCAGTTTAGCTCATGTGTGGCACGGACAAAGGGGTCGTCTGTGCGAAAACTGGGCTCAAGACCCGTCAGATGTACCCGAAACCAGTTTACCGCTGCTTCCCTGAGCTCAGGTACAAAGGCGTGGGTGCCGGGAGCAATCTTCAGTTGCAGTTTATCCGCCGCACCATAGAGTTCATAAATCCTGCGAGCCGTCTCGACAGATTCCACAGTACCCTCGACGTTGAAAAAGTCCGATTCAACCGCCCCCACAAGAACCGGTCGGGGAGAAAAACAAGCGAGGAAATCATCGTGATCGGGGCTATGTACAATGGCTTCAAACAGGTTCTGTTCCATGTCATGGGCTTGCCCGGTAGCCAAATAGGCTCTCCTAGAAGTAATGTATGTGCAGGGCACAGCAGCCTTGATCCTTTGATCCAGCAGCATCATGTAACTAGTCTGTGTTCCGCCACCGCTGGTCCCAGTCATACCAATGCGGTTTTCATCAACTTCAGGCCTAGCACAAAGGTAGTCCAGCGCTCTTATGAGGTCCCAACAGAAGTACCGTGCGAGGCTCATCCCTAGGAGAGAGCACTTGATGCCGGCGTAAGTGTGCTCTACGATGGTGCTTTCGACGTCTTCGTGACCATTTCTCCAATACTGAAACCTCTCCCCCTGGCCGATAGGATCCACTGCCAGGACAGCAAAACCGTTATTGACAAGATCCAAACAAACCTTTTGATAGGCCGGTGCGGCTTTTGCGACTTTGCTGTGACCAGGAGCAAAGAGGATGCCGGGAACGGGCCCGGTAGACGCCGGGATCTCAGGTAAGTACAGATTACACGTAACGTAGAAACCCGGTAGGCTTTGGAAGATAACCTTTTCTATGCGATAGCCATCGCCTTCAATCACCCCCGTAGTCTCGGCCTTAAGGTCTGTCCTGGGACCAGGCAGGCCCCCGATTACCTCCAAAAAATGATCGAGAACTTCCTTCCGGTACTTCTCAAAATCCTCCCTGGTGCGAATCCTCTGTTTCTCAACGTCTTTCGCGGCGATAGCTCTCTCTGCTTTGGAGCGGAGATAATCAATTAGCTGGTTTTCAACGTCATGGTACCCGTCTAGGAAAGCTGAAAAACCCAGCAATGCTGTCCTCCCCTTCCTCCCTTTGTTGCACCCGTCTGCGAACCAATGGTTCCAGTGATATCACTTAGAGTCCCTTCACTCGATGCCTATACGCCTGGTAATATCTCTGATTCTCCTCGTCACCACCGGGGATGTTCTGACTTATCCATATCGGGGGCTCGATACCCCTTGAGGCGAGGATCCCTGCGGTTTCAACGACCAGTGAATTCACAATGAAGGCATGGGCAATGGTGGAAAGCGGAGCCACCCTCGCCTTGCAGCCCGGGATCTCTACTGAGACATCTCCGAAGGGTACATGGGTATCGATGAAGATATCTGCCACGTCTGAGAGACTCCGATTGCTGGGGTGCCGCGCCGCGTGACCGTGGGGCACTTGATCGCAAAACTCTTTAGACGATATTCCGACAACAACTGCTCCCCGGCTCTTCGCTTCTAGGGCAGCATCAACGGTCACCGCGTTGATTCCCGGTATGCTGATAATAATCAGCAGATCGCCGTCATTGACCTCGTAGTACTCAATCATTGTCTTGGCATAGCCCGACACCCGCTCGACTATCTTCACCCCGAAAATGAGGCTCATGCCCTGATCCCATATAGGGTTAATCGGCACCAGACCTCCGCTTCGCATAAACATCTCTTCTGCTCCCATGATGGAGTGTCCGCCGGTACCGTACACATGTATGAGCTTATCCTCAGCGATCTCATCGGCCATCAACTCGGCCACCTCCAGGATGCGATCCATTTCCTGTTCCCTGATCGCCCTCAGAGTCCTGCCTACAGCCTCAAGATACATGTCGGTATACTCTCCGCCCCTCACACCTCAACCTCCAGTCATCTCTTGCTCCTTGGGCCATATACAGTTCGTCCCATTCCGCTTGCTTGCGACAAACACCATTCAGTCAACTCAAACGACAGTCTAGCGATCAATACCCACCACCCGGGCGGCAGTCTTGTAAAACACCTGCTCCCTCTGGAAAGATGATAGCTCCAGGTCCGACAACTGGCGCAAAGCTAGTTTCAGTCTTTCGCTCCCGCCAAAGGGATAGTCGCTGCCAAACATGATTCGGTGTGCGCCAATCCTGTGCACCATCTCAGCCAATGACTCCTGAGTCAAGCCGCAGGCGCAGATCGTGATGTTTTGGTGGCGTTCGGCTACCCTAATGGCATCCTGCCACATATCTCTAAGACCACCGTGGCCTAAAATGATCTCGGCTTCGGGATAAAGGTGGGCCAAGTAGCCAAAGAGAAGGGGCTGGGCGTAAGGCGGAGTCCCGTCGTGGAACACTATCGGCAGCTGCAGCTCTATGGCAGTTTCCACGACCTCCTGAACCGTATGGTCAAGTGGGGAAAACGCCTGAAGCCATGGGTGGAGCTTGACGCCCTTCATACCCAGGTCATACTTAGCTCTTTTCATTTCGTCTAGGGCCGCCCTCCCATCCAGAGGATGAACAGTCATGAACGGAAAAAGCCTGTTTGGGTAGTTTTTGGCCTTCCGAGCCAACTCTGTGTTGCATTGACAGTAGTCACCGGTAAAGCCTTCGAGGGTGTAGATCAAGGCACCGTCGACACCAGCCGCATCCAAATCAGCGATGAATCTACCTACATCCCCATCTATCAGATGGGTGTGTCCGTCAATTATCATGGACATCATTCCCACACCCCGGTCCAGGCCCGATTAGTCTCAAGATGCTTCTTCCTAATACCCACCCTTGAATATCCGGAGTAAGGTCAAGCAAGGCCATTTTCTCCAGCTCCACTCCATAGGATGAGTTTGGGTAATTCGTACCAAAGATAACGCGCTCTGCGCCAAATCGCTCAATCACACGTTTGAGAAGTTGGCAGTTTTGGACTTTGGAAGTCTCCGCGAACAAATTACCAGCCACCTCCATTGCTGGAATCACTTCGTCCACGAAGTCTGCACTGCCCATATGCCCCATAATGAAGTTGACATTGGGAAAACGAACGGCAAGATCCGCCAGCTGCAGGGGAAGTGCTCCCACCGGCGTACCGGTATGACAGTACACTGGAATACCGTAGTCGGCCGCTACCTCGACCAGCGGCAAGACTACCTCATCGGTAATGCAAAACCCCTGGATGAAAGGGTTTAGCTTAAGGCCCCTTAACCCCTGATCCAGACTACGCTTTAGTTCATCTACAGCCGCTAGGCCGTACCAGGGATTCACAGAAGCAAAACCGATCAGTCTATCTGGGTGCTTCTTCACTGTCTGTGCGATCAAGTCGTTGCCTTCCCTGTTGTCTACCGCAAGAAACTGATCGACAGAGCAAACAACCGCTTGATCGATGCCATGTCTATCCATCTCCTTCAACAGCACTCTAGCGGAAACGCTCCGCCGTATGCCGTGGCCGAGGTGGCAATGTCCATCAACACGCAACATGTTCCGCACCTTCCTCCAATAGAATCAGAGAGTGTAGTTGACGAAGTCCCCTTGGCACGGCGGTCCATCACAGATCCACATTTCACGTTTCTTGGGGAGCTGGATATACGCATACCAGCTGGTCAAATACGGCGGAACATGCTGGCAAATCCCGGGCCGCTCCTCGGTCGCATGAATCCGGAGGAGCTCCGCCATGTAGTCCCATCCTTTTAGGGCTACCCTTTCGCGGTTTCCAAGAACTTGTGTGAGCAGCTCATACCGCCCAATGGAGTTTTCCTCAATCCCTTCGATCTTGAGCGGAATGGTGCCTTGCATACCATCCTCCACAAAATGGTTGGAGCAAAAAACGGCTCCTTCATCCGCTTCCCTCACAGCCTGCCTGTCAAAAGCTTTCTCTACCACTACACCGTGGCCAGTCTGATCTAGAAGTGCCACATTGATGCCTTTGCCGGCCATCTGAAACCTGACCATAAATTCCACTGCTTCTTCGGTGCTCTTGCAGTGCTGCAGAACAGGTCTAGGCATAACTAGGGCAGGGATGCCCGTACCATCCTGGCCTGGCATCACCGGCGCCGAAGACTGACCCATGGCCAATCCAGCACTGTTAATCCCCACTTCAGACCAGATCGTACCCACCCATCCCACGCTGAGAAACTCCTCGCCTCCCTCAGCCGGAGAGGTCCTCTGTAGTAGGTAGTACTTATAGTCCGAACCAATGTCGCTTGTCTTTCCATGTATCGGACCATCACTGGTATCAGCTAATACGATGTTTGTGCAGTATATCGGTAAATTGGTAGGACCGGGGAAGAAGTTTAGCGATAATATATCGTTAAACTCGATCCCCGCTCCGTCACCTATGCCCCGCAGTTCCTCAAGCAACTCTGGAAAGATGTCCGCCAGATAAGCAGTCATGTTCTGGCGAAAGGCACCGACTCTCTCATTAAGACTTGCGTCAAACTTGCAGTACTCGCGAACCGCTTCGTGAATCAATCGGGCGAACTTGCGGCCGTGAGTAAATCCCCGTTCATACGCCTCTCCTACGAGCACGATTTCATGCACTGCCAACCGACGCCTCCCACCATCAGATCTTCACACCAGACGTATTAGCCCTTGACTGCTCCTAAAGTGAGCCCCTCAATAATGAACCTCTGAAGTAGCAAGTAGATAACCAGAGATGGAACCATCATGATGACAACGCCTGCAAACAGAGCTGCCCAGTCCGCAGTGTAGGTCATGGTAGTCTTCAGGTTGTACATTCCCAGAGACAGGGTACTGAGATCCGGATCTGTCAGCAGCACCAACGCCAACAGATACTCATTCCATAGGGTGATGAAGTTGAACATGGCTGCAGCGATCAATCCAGGAGATGCCAGCGGCAGCATCACTTTCCAATATACCTGAAACTCTGTACAGCCATCGATGGCAGCGGCTTCTTCCATTTCACTGGGAAGTGACCTGAAAAAGCCGGTCAAGACGAAAACCGTGAAAGGTAGAGATATGCCTATGTAGACGAGGATCAAGCCGAGGTGGGAGTCTAGAAGACGGAACTGCCGCAGAAGCATAAACAGCGGCACCAACAGCAATTGCACGGGAATACCCATACCTCCGATGAAGGCGTACAGCAACAGGTTGTTTCCGACAAAATTAACCCGGGCCAGGACATACGCTGCCATTGCGGCGATAAAGACTGTGGCAAACACCGAGACCAGTACAACCACGATACTGTTAAGGAAATAACTACCCATCTTGGCCACAGACCAAGCATGGACATAACTCTTCAGGTTGAACGGGTTGGGAAACCCCCAAGGGTCGGTGAATAACTGGGGATTTGTCTTGAGTGAGTTAAGCACGACCCATCCCAAGAGTAGTAATGTTAACCCGGTCCAGAAGTAGAGAATTACATACGAAGGAACCGAGTCACCCCACCTTCTCCGACGGCTGGCAGCTCTACTTGACGGATCAGCCCCCAGGGCTCGTTGACTGTTCAATCCCATATAGAATCCCTCCGCTTATGGCCTAGGATCATCAGCCTTTTGATGTCTTGGACTGTAGTTCACCTGCACCGCACTTGTCATCGCAGATCCTAGAATTCCACTGCTTCTCGTAGACCCAACCTTCTAATAACCGCACTGCCGACCATGACCAAGAACAGGAGTACTACGGCGATAGCCGTGCCATAACCCATGCGGAAGACGGCGTACCTCTCTCCGAAGGCCATACCATACATGTAAGTGGAGATAACTTGGGTAGCGTTCCCCGGTCCTCCCTGGGTCATGGCCCAAATCAGCTCAAAGGACTTCAGCGCACCGATCACCCAGAGATTCACGGCGATGATGAGCACATCCCATATTAAGGGCAGCGTGATCTTAAAAAACATCTGGGTTCTGGTCGCCCCTTCCACCCTAGCCGCATCATAGAAGCTCTCGGGAATCTTATCGACGCCCGATAGGAGCAGTACCATGTAGTATCCCATATACATCCAGGTCATGACGACAATGATGGAGCCCATTGCCAACGGACGGGTCCCTAACCATGTGCGGGTCAGACTGTCCAACCCCACTGCTCGGAGCAAGCTGTTAACCAAACCGAATCTTTCATTGAGGATAAACGACCACAAAACAGCAATGGCCACGGCGGGGACTAGGTTAGGGAAAAAGAACAGACCCCGAAAGAACTTCCTGCCGCGTATGCTTTTATTGCTCAAAACAGCTGTAAACAGGATTGCAAAGAAAAAGATCAATGCACCGCCGCCAAACAGGATAATGGCGTTATTGCCTAGTGAGATCCAGAAGACGTCGGTGGTAAAGAGTTCTTTGAAGTTTTCCAGCCCCACAAACGTCATGTGTCTCGTAAACCCACTCCAGTCATGTAAGCTTACCCAGAGAGCTCGGATAGCCGGATACACGAAGAATACGGCGTACATTGTCACAGCTGGTAGAAGGAAGCTGATAACCATCCGGCCTTTTCTCTTTCTTCCCACTCGATATCCCTCCATATAATGACCTGTCGATGCACGACAAACGGTGGAGAACAGGAAGGGGGGACTAGACCAAATGCAGAGTATTTGGTCTAGTCCGCCGCGTGTTACTTAACGTTATCTTTTCCGCGCGTAAAACTCCTGGGTAGCTTGCTCAAGCTCTTCGATAAACTCCTCGGGAGATACACGGCCCAAGAACAGTTTGTCGCCGACTTTCTGGTACACTACCTGGTAATACTCGTGCATAGTCTCAAGTCCAGCCATCTTGTGCACGATTTCGCCCGCGCGTTCAAACATGTTGGCTTGCTCTTCCAAGCCTTCCACAGGATTGCTGCCTAGTACTGCTGAGGGACTTAGGAGTGCCGCCTGCCGATTGGCTGCGTCAACCGAGGTAGCGAACTTGAGAAATTCAATGGCTTCTTCCTTATTCTTGCCATCTTTCAGGATCAGCCATGAGTTAGACCAAGCCTCTGCAATGGTCTGATCCACTTCAGAATCCTCAACTGCCGGGAATGCAAACATGCCCATGCGGAACCCTTCAGGTTTTGTCTTCGACATTTCGGAAGGAATCCAAGCACCGCACAGCAGCATGGCAGTGTTGCCCTGCACCCACTCCATCTGGGAAGCGGGCCATACGGAGCCTTCGTAACCCTTAATGAAGTATTCCCTATCGATCAACTCGCGTACCATCTGGGCTGCCCTCAGGAAATCCGGATCCTTCCAGGAGATCTTGCCTTCGGCTGCTGCCTTGAGCTTGTCAGGCCCAGCAATGCGCATGGCCAGCCAACTGAAGTACCAGACATTATAGAACGAGATGGTTCCGTCAGCCGACAAAGGTGTGATGCCGTTCTGCTTCAACGTCTCACAAACGTCCAGGAACTCGCTCCATGTTTCGGGAGGTTCCAGCCCCAATTGCTCAAACATGTCTATGTTGTAGAAGAACCCCGATGTGTATGTGGCCCGGGGGATCATGTGAATCTCGCCGTCGAATCGATTGAGTTCCAGGACCAGAGGAGAGAACGTGTCTTTCCACTTCATGTCTCGATCCCACGCTTTGGTCTCCAAGGCTTCATCCAATGGATAGGAAAGGCCCTCGTTGACTATTGCCAGTAATTCTGCATTCGACTGGTCAATAATGTCGGGAACCTGACCGGTTAGGATCCGAGGCTTTACTTTGGTGACAACCTGACGGCCAGCCCAGACGACCTTAACCTTGATACCAGTTGCCTCTTCAAATTCTTTGATTATTTCCGCCGCCCAGATCTGGAGGGGTTCGCCCTCGTTCATCATGGACCAGATCTCAAGCTCACGCTGCTTTGCCAGTCCAAGACTGGTCATCACAATCACAAGGACTAAAGCCACTAAAACCATGCCTAACGCACGATACTTAGTTTTCACCGAACTACCTCCTATGAAGTCGAAATCAGATTCAGCCCAAATCACTTACGGTTACGGCCTTGCTTCCTTGAGAAGCTGACGTCTCTATGGAGCCCCCATCCCTCCCTTCTTATTGCAATATGACTGTCTTTCGTCCTTTCTTAATCCCGGTCCCACTGGATATCGTTCCATATGTGCCAGCCCGCCCATGGTCAACTCGGATCACCCATGATGATTCCTCCCAGTGTCTGGCGGAATCTCCCGAATCGAGTAGATACACCCAAACTTTCCTAGAGATGCTTGATCCGCGAGATGTTTCGCGACAAGAACTCCTTGTTAGCCTCATCCCCTCCCGGGAGATTCGCGCTAAGCCACAGAGGCGGTTCGATACCCTTCGCGGACAATACACTAACAGTCTGGGCAGTCAAAGCGTTCAGTACAAACGCTACAGCCACTGTGGAGCCCGCGGCAACCCTGGGTCTCACACCAGGCAAGGTCAGAAGTGCATCTCCTGGGGGAATGTGCAGATCGATCACGATATCGGAAACCTCAAATAGGTTCGCGTTACTAGGATGCCTAGACGGGGTGTTGGGAGGCACACCCAAAGAGAACTCCCTGGAGGTTACACCAATGACGGTTAGCCCACGCTTTTTCGATTCTTCGGCCGATTCTATGGTTAGGGAATTGATCCCGTTGACGTTGACTATAATCATCGCTTCCCCTTCTGCCACCCCATATGCATCCAAAACGGCCTTTGCATATCCTGGGGTTCGCTCCACGAATGTAGAGCGCCTAGCGCCATTCCCCAGCGACACTCCCGAATCCAGGATGGCGTTGATGGGCTGCAACCCGCCGGCCCGGTAAAACATTTCCTCGCCTGCCATATAGGAGTGTCCCCCAGTTCCGAAAACATGGATTAGCTTGCCCTGTTCCACACAGGTGGCCATTACTTCAGCCGCCTTAGCGATGTTCTCAGCCTCTTCAGATACAATGATCGACAGGATTTTGGTTACTTCAGCGTGGTAGGCCTTAACCGCCTCCATGACTGATGCCTCCTCATGTAAAACGCTTTTTCGTTTCTCCTCGACTTGATTTTCTTCACCTGTTGGTTTTATACTGCATTGACTTCATTCGCCGCCATTTTTGCTTTTCCTCTTTTTTCTCTACATTTTGTGCCGTCAGCTATGTTCTCTCAACGTTTTACCTTGGGTTTTTACACGTACATAAATAGACTTGCGTTTTGAAGCAGGTATATCCATAGTTAAGCAGAATATACTCTAGTGTCTGGACAATAAATGCGTCAATATCTGTACAAAGGATGACATCTATGACGCACTCCTGGCAATTCCCCTTAATTGCTGCCATCTTTGCCGCAGCTGTCTTAACCGTGAATCGCGGCCTGCCCCTTCCTTATGCGCTAAACATCTGCGGAGGCCTCATCGCCTTAACGATCGGCCTCTCGCCTAACCAATTCTTAGATCTGGCCTGGGAGGTACTAACGCAGCCAGCAGCGATTGAGCTTTTGCTGTCAGTGTTCCTCATTAGATGGTTAGGAGACATCATGGACAAGTCGGGAAACCTTGCCCGGGCTTCGCGGCAGCTTGAGAATCTGATGGGAGATCGGCGTCTCGTATCGGCTGTGATTCCGTTGATCACGGGGCTGCTCATGGTCCCGGGTGGTGCTATCCTGAGTGCCCCTGCTGTGCAGCGACTGACAGACAACATGGGGCTTCACCCATCGAGGCAAGCAGCCATTAATCTCATCTTCCGTCATATTGGGCAGATCGTCTTCCCATTGTCAGCTTCTTTCCTGGTGCTGACATCTACGGTCGGGGTTAGTCCGGTGCGACAAGCCTTGTACCATCTACCAATAGCCTGCGCCATTGGTCTGTTTTCGTTTCGCTTCTATTTCGCTGACGTTCAGCGATGCCCGAAGTCAGCATCTAGCAATCCCAATAAGTATGCGGAGTTAAAGCCTTTAGCTGTCGAGCTTAGCCCTGTCCTTGTCGTCGTGGCTGTGTTCGCCCTTGTACACAAGATCGTATTGGCATTGGGCCTGGGTGCCTTGTGGGCCGTCTGGAGAAATCGTCTCTCTATTCAAGACGCCTTTGCTACATTTCGCTTTAAGGAAACCATGGATAGTGCCCTTCTTATCGTCGGCACCCTCGTAATCCAGGGCATCTTTCAAGGAAAGATGGTTCCAGCAGCGGATTATACCCGTTTTTTGGACACGTCGTTGGCGTCCTTGATCATGTGCCTTCTGCCGGCTGTTATTGGGTTTTTCACAGGCTCTGTGGTAGCTGGAGTGTCTTTGTCAGCACCTTTGCTGTCGCCCGTGCTGATTGCATTCCCAGACAAACACCTGTTTTGCGCGACTGTCTTTATGGCATCGTTTGGCGGTTATCTGGTATCCCCTGTTCATCTCTGCCTGTCACTCACGGCGGAGTACTATGGAGCTAGATTAGGTGAAGTCTACGAAGATTTTTGGCTACCAGCCGGGACGTTCTTGTTGTCAGCTGTCGTCACAAGCCTGTTGTTTATCATCTGATTGCTGATCACCGGACCCTGTGGCCCCTTCCTAGACCAAAGGCTCCTGAGAGAACAACCTACAGAAAAATACAATAAGGAGGCTCTTTGAATGATTGTCAAACCTTGGCGTGAGTTAACCTACGGACAACTAAGAGTTAAGGTATTCGAGAACGCTTTAGAGCTGGGCTTGGCCGCTGCTCACCTTACCAGTGAAACCATCAGCAGCCTGCTTGCTCAGCAAGACTATGTGCGACTCGTGTTTTCTACCGGAGCGTCGCAGTTTACCTTCGTAGATGGGCTTAAGCAGCAGCAGATCACTTGGAGCAAAGTCATCGGCTTTCACCTCGATGAATATGAAGGCATTGCAGCAACCCATCCAGCCAGTTTTCGCCTGTGGCTGAAAACCCGAATTGAAAAACCCTTTAAGCCAGCGGCCTTCCACTATATAGAAGGAGATGCGCCTGATCCGCAAGCCGAATGCAGCCGCTACGCAAGGCTACTAGAGAAGAATCCAATTGACCTTGGCTTTATCGGGATCGGAGAGAACGGTCATATCGCCTTCAATGATCCGCCGGTAGCCAACTTCGATGATCCCTTAAGAGTCAAACTTGTTGAACTCGATGAAATGTGTCGGCGCCAGCAAGTGGGAGAAGGATGGTTCCCCACCGTTGATGATGTTCCCAAACGGGCCCTTACCATGACTGTGCCAGCCATCATGGAATGCAAGCAGATTTTCTCAATCGTTCCGGACGCCCGCAAGGCTAATGCAGTCAAACAGGCTTTGGAGGGGCCCATCTCAACTGCTTGCCCGGCTTCTATCCTGAGGACACATCCAAATGCCACCCTGTTCCTCGATAAGGATTCCGCCAGCAAACTGAATCTATGACCTAGAGAAACCACTCTTGGCAGCAGCATCATGCCGCGGCCAAACTTGAAGACAACGATGACAACGCCCACTTTTTCCGATATGCATCGAATGGGAGGAAAACACCAATGGTATGGCCAACACATAATAACACCCAAAACGACGTCTATCTTGTTAATGGAAAGGTTGTGACGCCACATAGGATTGTTCAGCCTGGCCTAGTGCACATCCATGGTGAGACTATAGCCCGCGTCGTTGAGATGGGCCAGGGCTCGATCCCCGAAGGAGTCCGAGTGGTGGATGTCAGAGGGGCATGGATTATTCCGGGCCTGATAGATATTCATGTACACGGCGGCGGCGGTGGGGACACTATGGATGGTAGCATCGATTCTCTGTGCTTGATTGCTTCTACCCATGCCCGAGGCGGAACCACTGCCATAACCCCAACCACGATGACCACTTCTATCCAGAACATAACGGAGGCGCTAGAAGCTTTTGCTCAGGCACGGGATTCCACAATAGAAGGAGCTAGACTCCTGGGAGTGCACTTAGAAGGGCCTTATTTTTCCTATGAACAGAGGGGAGCCCAGGATCCCCAATATCTGAAGAACCCTGACCCCGAAGAATACCTCGAACTCTTGGACCGCTATCCATTCATTACTCGGGTATCGGCAGCACCCGAACTACCGGGAGCCTTGGAGCTTGGCAGAGAACTACGGAGACGACGGATCCTGGCTTCTATCGCACATACCGACGCCACCTACGACCAGGTGCTGCTTGCTCTGGATGCGGGCTACTCCCATATGACTCACCTTTATTCCGGGATGTCGGGTATGAAACGTGTCAACTGCTACCGAGTAGCTGGCGCCATAGAAGCCGGCCTTGTGCTGGATGAGCTTACCGTGGAGGTCATCGCGGACGGCAAACACCTGCCGGGCTCATTGCTCAAGTTGATCTATAAATGCAAGGGGGCCGATAGGATGGCGCTATGCTCCGATGCACTAAGGCCTGCCGGTCTGCCCGCGGGGCTATACTCAACGGGTCAAGCCAGCGACGACCGTGTGCTAGTGGAAGACGGTGTCGCTTGGCTGCCGGACAAATCTAGTTTCGCCGGGAGCGTGGTGACAGGTACACAGCTGTTGAAAACAATGGTGGAAATTGCGGGAGTTCCATTCCAGGAGGCCGTGAAGATGGCCACCATCACCCCTGCCCGTATTCTAAATGTAGACCATGTTATGGGCAGCCTTGATCCCGGCAAGTATGCGGATGTGGTCGTTATGAAGGAGGATTTTACTGTCCTTTACACCATCATCGGGGGCAAGACAGTCTACGCAGCCTAACATCAGTGCCTGTTCCGGTAAAGCGGACGTTAGTACCAAAGACATCCCCCTGCCAAGCAAAACAATTGTTCCTTCTAGGCAGTAATAGCGCAGGAGGAGTTCTCCTGCGCTGTATGGGATCAACCGATTAGCATTGAATCAGTCATGTCTGCGGAGATGATTCCTGTGAAAGGTTGCGATAGTGTGCGGATGAACACTGGTAATGCAAAGTTGGTCAAAGAGGTTAATAAGAGGCTGGTCCTCCAGCTGATAAGGCGGGAACGGGCCGTTTCAAGAGCAGATATGGCCAGAACCTTGGGCCTATCCCCCACAACCGTGTCGAGTCTCGTTAATGAGCTGATCAAGGAAGGCCTAGTATTGGAATTGGGCAGTGGAACGTCTCGTAGGGGTAGAAGACCCGTGATCTACCAGATAAACCCCACTGCCAGAGTTGTGGTGGGGGCTGACGTAGGCAACAATGTCCTGACAGTAATTGTGACTGTTCTCAATGGAAGAGTAATGGAAAAAATCGAAACTGATATCGATGGAGTGGTTGGCCAGGAGCTGGTCACGACCTTGTACCAAGAGATAGACCGATGTATTAGGGTCAGTGGTGTAGATCGTTCTCGTATTCTGGGAGTCGGTATCGCAAGCCCAGGTCTCATCGATTATGAAAGCGGTACGGTAATCCAAGCCGTTAATGTGGATTGGGCCAACGTGCCCCTTAAAGGCATCCTAGAGCATGAGTTGGGATTGCAGGTACATATTGAGAACATGAATAACGCAGCGGCGTTAGGGGAGTATTCTTGGGGCCTAGAACGGGAAGTAAGACGCTTCCTGTACTTAAACGTCGGTCAGGGAGTCGGTGGAGGTATCATCGTGAATGGCCGTGTACTCCAGGGTTCTGGCGTTAGTGCCAGTGAAATCGGCCATGTTATTGTGGACAGGAATGGTGATAAATGCCGTTGTGGCGCCCGGGGGTGCCTGGAAGCACTGGTATCGGCCAAGGCTCTGGAAAAACGGGGAGCTCAACTTCTACGGCAGTTCCCCGAAAGCATTTTGTTGGAACGTACGCGCAACCACTCTAAGCCTGTTAGTCTGGAGCTTCTAGCCGAAGCAGCCAAGCAGAATGATCCCTTGGCCGTCAATGTCTTCGTCCAGGCGGGCGAATGGTTAGGCATTGCTGTTGCTGGCTTGATCAACATCTTCAACCCAGACATTGTCATGTTAGGCGGTCGAGTCATTAGAGCAGCGGAAGAGGTGTTGATGAGCAAAATACGCAGCACCGCCCGGGAAAACGCGTTTCCGGCGTTATTCGAAATGGTCACATTCGTAACGCCACGGCTGGGACCTCTGTCCAGTGCCATGGGGGCTGTTTCGTTTGTTCTGCAGCAAGAGTTTGATCGGCCTCTGATTGAACTCGGAGATTTGGCATAGTAGAAGAAAGAAGTCAGATCGTTGCGAAACAGCTGCTTGCGCCTGCGACTTGAGCTTGAGCCCGGGCAAAGAGGTAGCGACCACCAGCCCTGGGCGGGATCCCAGCTCGGCCAGGCTCCGCCCGAGTTCGCCCAGGATGGGCGTATCCTTTTAGGGGAGCGGGACCCTGCGGCTGACCACCTGAAGGTAGGACTCCTTACAGGCGGCACCACCAAACCACGATCAGCCATGTGTGGGCACAATTGGTCCCAGATACCTTACACTCTCACCGGCTGCCTCTTCCGGGCTGGGCAGGGGCAGATACTCGAGGCCCGGTGATCCACTGTAACCTGTGGCGGCAAGTTCCCCGATAGGCTGGGGAATCCAGATGCCCCCAGTCTGGGGCTAAGCGGTTGCTGTCAGCCAGATGTACATCAAAAAGGCATTCAGCGTACTTGCCTATGGTCCCCGTTAAACAAGCTTCTTCGATACCCATATGAAAGGTGTCCAAAAGCAGGCCAACCTGCTTTGAACCGAATTGCTCGATAAAACTCACCGCTTCCGCCGCAGTGTTTAGGAAATCCGCCTCATACCTTTTGATTGCCTCTACACACAGCTGGACGCCGCATCTTTCTGCCTCTTCCAGGCAACACCGAAATGAACCCACCACATGCCTGTATGCCCCCTGGCGCTCCTCTGCCCCGGAACCTATCCGGCCCTTGATGGTACCAATGATTACCGTCGCCCTTAGGATTCGAGCAAGGTGGACGTGAACCCTAATACGCTTAACAGCTTCGGCGCGAACCGCCCCATCTGAACAGGCAAAGCTGAGGCCGGCCTAGCCGGTACCCAAGGTAGAAACCTGGAGTGAAGTTCGTTCCAGAGCCTGGACAAGGCTGCCCAAATTGCATGTGCAGCTCAAAATCGCTGCGCTTTTTTGATCTGTGCGGCAAGATCCCCCTGAAATACAATGGGCGCTCCGGGGGCGCACATCCGAAATGGTTATGCTTAGTTCCCTGTTTCACCTGATCCACTTTGCTAATTTGCCAGCATTGAGACTACTGGAAGGGTGATCATGCTCAGCAGTGTGGTGACAACTAGCGCTATCACGGCAAACTCGCCGTCCCCTCCGAATTTCTCCGCCAACACAGGCGT
>JAAYGR010000088.1 GCA_012727675.1 Bacillota bacterium | reverse complement strand
GCACCAATGCTCTAGAGCTGGGGATTGACATCGGTACCCTAGATGCGTGTTTAATCGTAGGCTTTCCTGGGACTATTGCCAGCGTTTGGCAGCAGGCTGGGCGGGCTGGTCGGCACAATGAAGATTCCCTGGTAATCCTCATAGGTCACAACAATCCCATCGACCAGTACTTGATGCAGCACCCTCAGTACTTCTTTGAGCAGACACCGGAAAACGCCATCATCGATCCCGATAACCCCTACATAGTATTGGGACACCTGCGGGCGGCGGCCTTTGAGCTCCCGGTGCGGGCTAATGAGGAAACCGATTTCGGCCCCTTAGCACCGGCACTGCTGGATATCTTGGGAGAGGACCGCCAGGTGGTCTATCGGGGTGATCGGTGGTTTTGGATCGGTCGGGGCTATCCAGCTGATGATGTCAATCTGCGGAATATCACTGAGAACATGTACACTATTGTAGACACAACGGAACAGCCCCAGGTAATCGGTAGTACCGATGAACTCAGTGCCTTCATGCAGCTGCACACTGAAGCAGTTTACATCCATGAAGGAGATACCTACTTCGTTTCAGAGCTGAATCTGACAGAAAGGGTAGCATATGTCCACCGGGCGGAGGTGGATTATTACACACAGGCCATCAGCGATCGGAGGGTGCAGGTCCAGACTGTAGAAGCGGAAAAGGATCAGGTCGATGGCAAGGTTTGTTTCGGGGAAGTCACCGTAACCTATATTACCTACATGTTTAAGAAGATCAAGTTTTACAGTCAGGACAGTATCGGGTTTGGTAAAGTTTCTGTGCCCCCTAGTACCTTAGAGACATGTGCTTTCTGGCTTTCGCCCAGTTTGGATACACTGGGCCGGTTGCGCCACTTTGGCCGCAACCCCCAGGATGGGCTCCTGGGGATTGCCAATGTTCTCACTGCTGTACTGCCGCTCTATGCCATGTGTGATTCCATGGACATTGGCTCAGTGGTAGACTCCAGCAATACCGGTGTGCCCACGGTCTTTATCTTTGACCGCTTTCCCGGGGGCATAGGTTATGCCGGCAAGGGATATGAGATGATCAGCGACGTTCTCGAGGCATGCCTGGAGCTGATCAAAGAATGCCGCTGCAGCCATGGATGCCCCTCTTGTGTCGGTTCGCCGCTGCCTCCTTATGCAGCAACCGATCCCGACAGCGACTTGAAGGGCAGCATTCCCGACAAGGAAGCTGCAATTCTGATTCTCCATGACCTCTTGGGCAAAGAACCTTACGTTCCCAAGGTGGGACCTCCTTTGGGAGCTGCGGTGCTGGAGACAGCGGCCCACGCTGAGGTTGAGCGCCCTCCCAGCACTCCACTGCCGGAGCGGGTTGAGCTTCGGATCCGGCAGCAGATTCAGCGGCTGAATTCCAAGAGGTAGTCCTGCCGCTTCTAATCCACTGGACGCCCTGCCACAGGGTCAAAGCGGAGGCAAAGTATCTGGTCGTTGATGGAGGCTTGGTAGTTGACCATGGGGATATACAGTAAGGCGGCTGCAAAAGGACTGGCCAGGACCCTGGGTTGGGAGCGCCGCTTCAGCTCTTGGATCCGCATATCCCTTTCTACTGCCACCTGGTCATCAGTGCTTTCGGCAACCCTCCGGTTATTGTAGTACTGCTCCAGGACTTGGATTTCCCCGGCCAGCTGCCGGCAGGCATCCTGGGCCCAGCGGTTATCCTCGATGGTGAGAAGATACCGGATTTCATCGGCCATCCGTTGGTAGGCAGTCTTGAATCCCACCCGCCGTTTAGCAATAGGTATAAAGGGCAGCGGCTTGTCCTCCAGGGAGCAGCTCTGGAGATATTGGTAATATCCAGTCTCCAGATGTCCCGTCACCAGGTTAACTGTCAGGTCGAGAATGCGGCGGCGGGTGAGCTGCTGGGTGCGGTAGCTTAGGCGCCAGTGGATCAACAGGTGGGGTTCGTAACTCAACGCTCCCATTTCTGCCTCAGGTTCATCGGCATCAGCTAAGAAGCCGGGAACACCGGTCACATATTGGCGGCAGAGTCTGCCCTTGTGGTTGGCAATTGCCAAGAGTCTATCCCAGCGGTAGCTCCCGGGCATGAAAAGCTCCCCATCCTTGTGGATTTCAGCTGATTCTGGGGAAAGAACCAACTTGCACCGATATCCCGGGGTCCGGGGACCGTCAATTAAGCCTGCCGCCTCTTCGGTAAGCTGCAGCTCAGCCGTGTTTTCATCCAGCCAATGATACTCAAGGCCGAGATTGTGACAGAACTGCTCAAGGAAGTCCTTGATCCTGGAAAGATCCCTGGGAGAAGGCAGGTTGGTAAGCGTTCGGGCTCCTTCGTTGTCGCCCTTTTGCACTAGAGGACTAATCGCCTGTTGGATATGGTTCGCCTCCTTTTCAAAGAACATGTTTACGGCAGTAGGTCCAGGAGCCTGGACTGGGTTATCTCCTTTCTTGCCTTTAGGATGCCGTCTGCCAGCTGATCTAATTCCTTTACCAGCTCCCCTTCTGATTCAGAGTGGATAAAGATATCGATGAGATGGCTTTCAAAGGATTTGTCCAAATGCAGTTGGGTGAGGATTGTGTCCAACTGGCCTACGACCATCTCGAACATCTTGATTTTCTCATCTAGGAGTCTCCAGATATG
>JAAYGR010000087.1 GCA_012727675.1 Bacillota bacterium | reverse complement strand
TACTTACCAGTCTCGAGGCCCTAGACAATGTCCGCTACATCGGTGTTGCCGCCGGTGAGTTTGACTTAATACTGGAGCTGGTGGCCGAGTCCAATGAGGAATTGTTTAAGTTCCTTACCAAAACACTCCGGGATATACCCGGTGTTGTGGCTTCTCAGACATCGTTGATCATGAAGGTGTACAAGAGAACCTATTGATCTAATCCATCCATTAGCCTAAAGCATGTCTTGGGCGTGGTTGGCTTAGCAGATGATAATCCAGAAGGGGGGAGGCAGTACACCTTAAGGAGTGTGCTGTGAGAGAGATGAGAAGATGGACATTTTGCATGGGGGTTTTGGTGCTGCTTTTGGCTGCAATGCTGGGATCAAGTCCTGTACTGGCAGCACAGGGAAAGCTCAAGATCGGCATTACCCAGATAGTAGAACACCCGGCTTTGGATGCTGCCAAGCAAGGTTTTATAGATGAACTAGCGGCTTTTGGTTATGACGAAAGCAAAGTGGTTTACGATATGCAGAATGCCCAGGGAGATTTCGCTACCGCGCAGGCCATCGCAGAGAAATTCGTCAGCGGTTCGGTGGATCTGATCTTGGCCATCGCTACTCCTACGGCACAGGCAACAGCCAATGTGACCCAGACGATTCCCATCCTGATTACCGCAGTAACGGATCCGGTCGCGGCTGGGCTGGTGGAGAGCATTGAGCGACCGGGTACTAATGTGACCGGCACCTCAGACTTGACGCCTGTGGCCAAGCAGCTTGAGCTCTTGAAAGCCATCCGGCCCGAGACCAAGAGAGTGGGAGTCTTATATAACCCGGGAGAGGCTAATTCCGTAGTGCAGCTTGAATTAGCCCGGGACGCTGCAGGTGAACTGGGTTTGGCGCTGGTTGAGATTCCGGTGGATAACAGCAGCAGTGTTTATCAATCGGCACAATCCGCGGTGGGTAGAGTTGATGCCCTTTACGTGCCTACAGATAACACTGTAGTGTCGGCACTGGAGTCGGTGATTATAGTAGCTGAAAATGCCAAGCTGCCTCTCATAGTCGGTGAAACCGATTCGGTGAGAAGAGGGGCTATGGCAACCATCAGTATTGACTACTATTCGCTGGGAAGGCAGACTGCCAGAATGGCCCTGCAAATCCTGGAGAAGAATGCTGACCCAGCATCAATGCCCATTGAATACCTGGAGAACGTAGAACTGGTCCTTAACTTGGGAGCAGCCAAGAGGATGGGAGTAGAGCTTCCCACTGAACTTGTTGCAGAGGCCAGCCAGATTTTTGACTAAGACAGATTGGAGCATCGAAAATGTTGTTGTCCGCATTGATTGGAACGTTAGAACAGGGATTAGTATACGGCATCATGGCTTTAGGTGTTTATATCACCTACCGCATTCTTCATTTTGCTGATCTAACCGTTGACGGCAGTTTCCCCTTGGGCGCTGCCGTCGCCGCCCGATTTATTGCCGATGGCGGCAGTCCCCTGATGGGCACTGTCTTGGCCATGGCAGCTGGGATGTTGGCTGGACTGACTACCGGCTTCTTAAATACTAAGCTGAAGATCTCAGGGCTGCTGTCTGGGATTCTTACGATGACTGCTTTGTACTCTGTCAATCTCCGGATAATGGGCAGGGCCAATATTCCTCTCCTGCGGAAACCGACATTGGTCAGCTGGTTTGGGGAACGGGGCATGGCTCCCTGGGTGCTTTTCCTAATCACTCTGGTGCTCATCAAATTGCTGCTGGATCTCTTTCTCAAGACCGAGGTCGGCTTTGCTATCAGGGCAACTGGCGACAATGAACAGATGATCCGCAGCTGCGGTGTCAATACCGATGGCATGAAGTTGGTTGGTCTTGGGCTTGCCAACTGCCTGGTGGCACTGTCTGGAGCCTTGGTAGCCCAGTACCAGGGGTTTGCCGATGTGGGAATGGGTGTAGGCACAGTGGTAGCCGGTTTGGCCTCGGTGATTGCCGGGCAGGCGTTGGTTCGCTTTCCCGGCTTGGGCTGGGCGACCACCGGCGTAATCATAGGTTCTCTAATTTACAGGGGAGCAATTTTTGCCGCCCTGCGGTTGGGGCTTGCTCCTACGGATCTTAAGCTGATCACCGCGGTCCTTGTGGTCGTGGCCCTCTCAGGACCGGTTTGGAGCAGTTCAGTGGCAAAGTTTGGGGGAGGGAAGCGGCGTGCTACGAATATCCCAGCTGCGTAAGGTTTTTGCCAACGGCACCGGCGTAGAGATGACCGCTCTAGACAACATTAGTCTAGAGGTAAGGACCGGGGATTTTATCACCGTCATTGGCAGTAATGGCGCGGGAAAATCTACACTGCTTAATGTCATAGCCGGAGTATATGACGTCGATGAAGGAGAAATCTGGATCGACGGAGTGAATGTCACCAACCAGCCGGAGTACCGCCGAGCCCATCTCATTGGCCGGGTATTTCAAGATCCCATGATCGGTACCGCTGCCTCCATGACCATTGAAGAGAATCTGGCCATGGCCATGAAGAGGTGCAGCCCCCTGAGACTGGCACCTGGGGTCACCCCACAGGATCGGTCCCGTTTTCGGGAACTCTTGGCGGTGCTCGGTCTGGGGCTAGAGGACCGGCTGCAGGAACCGGTGGGCTTGCTTTCCGGAGGACAAAGACAGGCACTGACTTTGCTGATGGCCACCATCTCCAATCCCAAACTGCTGCTTCTAGATGAGCATACTGCTGCACTTGATCCTAAGACCGGTGAAATGATCGGTGAGCTTACCAACAAGATCGTCAAGAACCGGGAACTCACTGTCTTGATGGTTACCCACGACCTGCGGCAGGCTCTGGAGTTCGGGAACCGGACTATTATGATGGACCAAGGACAGATCATTCTAGATCTTCGGGATCCCGAGAGGGCAGCCATGACTGTAGATGATCTATTGGATCAATTCGAAGCTGTGAGGGGAAAGCGGCTTTTGGACGATCGTGTGCTCCTGGTGTAGGTGATGCAGCTGGCCTAGATAGAAGGCAGGGACATCATGATTTCTTAGCCCGATTGGCCAGGATGGCAGCGATAGCCTTCCTGCTTTCTTCGCAGTAGCGGCATCCAGGGCAGTACTCTACCCGCTGGGCAAAGATGGTTTCGACAGCATCGGTGACCGGCCATTCCCGGGGATAGTGGAGCAGGATATGAAAAGGTGCAATAATTAACAGGGCACTGATCAACAGGTCTTCTACGTCCAGCTCGTGCTCGATGAGGGTGGCAGCATATCCTTCCAGATATTCCGTTTCAATGAGGGAGAAATCCCGGTCCAGTATGCGGTAAAGCCCATTGGGCTGAACTACTATGTGGACGATGTCTATCCGGGGCTCTTGGAGTTCCACAAAGCTCTTAAGCAGGGCGGTGAATTCCCGATGGGCCCGTTTCCTTCTGATGGAATCTGCTGCCATTCTGGTCAGGTGGCGGAGGTAACGCCGGTATTTCCACAGACGGAAACGGACAAAACCGTCGAGAATCAGCAGCTCCTCCATGTTCAGATAATCCAAAAGGGTGTACATGATGTGTGCTTTGGATTGCAGCCGGGCTTCGTTGGCCAGTTTTGAGGAGCTGCTGCCACTGAGGATGCGGCTGGTTTCTCCCAGGATGGCTCCTAGTTCATCCTCTGATGCTGATGGATGATCCTTCTTGATAAGCCTCGTTAAGACATCCGGTTCATAGTGGCTGACAATGAAGTCTGTAAGAGAACTGGCTACATAGTAGATCTGGACATTTCTAGCTGGGTCAGCATCGGCGAACCGGCAGGTGAGTAAGGTCTGATGCTCCAGCGTCCAAAAGCTGATCTTAGGTGCATCCTCCGGCCGAAGATGGTCTAGATCCTCCTGCAGCCTTTGCCAAAGCTGTTTTCCAGTATTCGGGCAGTTGACGGCAATGGTAATCAAGAACGTACCCCCTTCTCCTTAACTTAGTATATGTGTGTAGATGAAACGGTATACTAAGTTGCTGCACGGCCTCTTGGGCCTTGACAGCCGATGGAGGAAGAAGTTATAATTGGGCAAAATGATTAGAGACGATGAAGGGGAAGAGTACAGTGTTGATCTCTGGCAGGGATGAAGTGCCGTAGACTGCAAGCACTTCTCTGGGTAGACACTGGAAAACCACCCCGGAGTTGCCGTGTGGAAAGAAGGCAATTTTCGAGTAAATGCGGCCGGGAACAGCCCGTTACAGCGATAAGAGTGAACCAGCAGGAGTGTATCTATTAACTGCTGGTTAATCAGGGTGGAACCGCGAGCTTAACCTCGTCCCTACAGGGATGAGGTTTTTTAATTCGTTAGGAAATGGGGTGTGGATAATGGCAATCAAGATTACATTTCCCGATGGGAGTGTGAAGGAGTATCCCCGGGGGGTAACTGCAGCCAAGGTGGCTGAAGACATCAGCTCCCGCTTGGCCAAGAATGCCGTAGCGGCCCGGGTGTCAGGCGTACTGCAAGATCTTGAGGACGAGATCCAGGAGGACAGCTCCCTGGAGATTATCACTGTCGATCAGCCCGAGGGACTGGAAATCCTCAGGCACAGCGCAGCCCACATCATGGCAGAGGCTGTTAAGCGGCTCTATCCACAGGCTAAGCTGGCCATCGGCCCTGCCATTGAAAATGGATTTTACTATGATTTTGATGTGCCCGAAGCCTTTTCTCCTGAGGATTTAGGCCGTATCGAAGCTGAGATGCACAAGATAGTCCAGGAGAACCAAGAGTTTACCCACTGGGAGGTAGACAGGGAGACGGCCATCAAGGAATTTGCTGCCATGGGCGAAGATTACAAGGTAGAGCTCCTGCAGGAAATGGAAGATGACCAGGTAAGCATCTACAAGCAGGGTGAGCTTGTGGATCTTTGCCGCGGTCCCCACTTGCCCTCAACCGGCAAACTCAAAGCCTTTAAGCTGCTCAATGTGGCGGGTGCCTACTGGCGGGGGGATTCCAATCGACCGATGCTCCAGCGGATCTATGGGACAGCCTTCGCTAAACAGAAGGATCTCGATGAACATCTTCGCCGCCTTGAAGAGGCTGCCCGCCGGGATCACCGCCGCTTAGGAAGAGAGCTTGACCTCTTCAGCATTCAGGAAGAAGGCCCTGGTTTCCCCTTCCTGCATCCCAATGGGATGGTCATTTGGAGAAGTCTTGAGGATTTCTGGCGGAAAGAGCACCGGCGGCGGGGTTATCAGGAAGTCAAGACACCCATCATTCTGAGTGAGTCCCTATGGCAGCGGTCAGGCCATTGGGATCATTACCGGGAGAACATGTACTTCACCGAGATCGATGAGCGTCCATATGCCATCAAGCCCATGAACTGCCCCGGCAGCATCTTGCTGTACAAGCGGCGGTTGCAAAGCTATCGAGACTTGCCGCTGCGCTACTGTGAACTAGGACTTGTACACCGCCATGAGCTGTCGGGAACGCTCCACGGATTGATGCGGGTGCGGTGTTTCCATCAAGATGATGCCCATATCTTCATGCTCCCGTCTCAGATCCAGGAAGAAATCACTGGAGTGATCGACTTCATTGATTATGTCTATCGAGACGTCTTCGGCTTGAATTACAGGGTAGAACTGAGTACTAAGCCGGAGGACGCCATGGGTCCAGATGAGATCTGGGAGACAGCCACCGAGGCTCTTCGGAAGGCTGTTGAGGCAAAGGACATACCATATGAGGTCAACGAAGGTGACGGGGCTTTCTATGGTCCCAAGCTCGACTTTCACCTAGAGGACTGCCTGGGCCGGACCTGGCAGTGCGGTACAATTCAATTGGACTTCTTGATGCCGGAACGCTTTGACCTAACCTATATCGGGGAAGATGGCAAAGAGCACCGGCCGGTGATGATCCACCGGGTGATTTTCGGAGCCCTGGAGCGGTTTATCGGTATCCTCATTGAGGAGTTTGCCGGGGCCTTCCCAGTTTGGTTGGCACCGGTTCAAGCCCGCGTAATTCCAGTTGGTGAACGCTACTTGGACTATGCGGACCAGGTCCGCAGGCAGCTGATGGAAGATGATCTACGGGTGGAAATTGATGCTAGAGATGAAAAGGTAGGTTACAAGATCCGCAGTGCCCAGCTGGAGAAAATTCCATATATGCTCATCGTCGGGGAGAAGGAGGCGGAGGCAGGTACTGTTTCTGTGCGGCACCGGCAGGCCGGAGACCTGGGAAGCATGCCGGTAGAGGAGTTCCGCAAATTGCTCCGGCAGGAAGCAGCATCCATGGCCCTTCAGCCCCTTGATATCAGCTCAGTGGTCGATTGAAAAAATGAGGGCTTAGGAATTTGACAAGGTCAGGTATCTGTGGTATTCTTAAGGCCGTCAGAATGATCAAAACAAGATAGGTGTTGCCTAAGTAGAAGTTACCGCTTCTCACCTTGCGGCGCCGCTAGGGTAGCTGTCAGGGTCCACTGGAAGAGTATTGGTGCCGTTGCCGGCCCAATAGTGTTGCATGTGTTTTTATAGGAGCGGTATTTCCGCTCCTATTTTGGATCTGACAATCAAATGTCAGGGATGTTGGCAGGCGTTGTAGAATTACAGAGTGCGTTGGGAGAATTTTGCGGAGGTGATATGACATTAGCAACGAGTTGCGTGTTAACTCGAGAATCCGGGCCAGAGATGTAAGAGTGATCAGCCCGGAAGGCGAGCAGCTGGGTATCATGTCCATCAGAGATGCTCTGCGGGCTGCTAAGGAGAGGGAACTAGATTTGGTGGAGGTGGCTCCAAATGCCCGTCCTCCAGTCTGCCGGATAATGGATTATGGGAAGTATAAGTACGAGCAAACCAAGCGGCAGAAGGAAGCCAGGAAGAAACAGAAGGTAATTGCCATCAAGGAAGTGCGGATGTCTCCGAAGATTGAGGAGCATGACTTTCAAGTCAAGGTCAAGAATGCCGAGCGTTTCCTAAAAGATGGAAATAAGGTTAAGGTTTCCGTGCGTTTTCGGGGTAGGGAAGTTGTCCACTCAGATTTGGCCAAGGAAATGCTGCTGCAAATGGCAAAGGACATCGAGCATATAGCCAAGATCGATCGGCAGCCCGCCATCGAAGGGCGGCAGATGATCATGATCCTATCTCCGAAACAGGATTGAGGTAAGAGAGGAAGATATCGGATGCCAAAGCTAAAGACTCACCGGGGCGCGGCTAAGAGATTGAAGGCCACAGGTTCCGGTAAATTTAAGAAAAACAACGCCTATCGCAGACACAACTTAGGCAAGAAGAGCCAAAAGCAAAAGCGCCAGCTGCGCCATGCTGTCTTGGTCAGTGATGCTGACCAGAAGAGGGCGAAAAGGCTCATGCCCTATGTTTAGTAGAGGGTAGTCGCAGTACTTCATATGGTTTAGGAGGCGAAGGAAATGCCACGGGTAAAAAGTGGTCCGACAAAGAGAGCACGGCACAAGAAGGTGCTGAAGCAGGCTAAAGGCTATTACAGCGCCAATCGGAAGCTGTTTCGTCCTGCTAATCAGCAGGTGATGAAATCATTGGCCTATGCCTACAGGGATAGAAGAAACCGCAAGCGGGATTTCCGCAGATTGTGGATCAGCCGGATTAATGCTGCGGCCCGTATCAATGGTTTGTCCTACAGCAGATTCATTTCCGGTCTGAAGAATTCCGGCTTAGAGATCAACCGTAAGATGCTGGCTGAGCTGGCTGTTAATGATGCTGAGGCCTTCAGCCGGCTGGTGGATGTGGCTAAGCAAGGACTGGGAAGCTAATATAGAGTTGTGCATATTGAACGGGAGAGCAGTCAGGCGGGGTGGGACCTATAGCGGCACTACCAGCACGGCTGCTTTTTCATTGAGAACAGCCTTACGGGAGTATAGATATGGTTCGAGCTCGAGAATTAACCAGCACCCAGAATCCCATGGTTAAGTTGATGCGGTCCCTCTATACCCGCAGGGGCAGGGACAAGACCGGCTTGGTGCCGGTGGAGGGGAGTCGATTTGTCAACGAAGCTCTTCTAGCTGCCCGGCGGGGGGTGACTACCATTGAGGCTCTGTTTTATGAGGCAGGCTTTGATGAGAAAGGCCCCCAACAGCAAGCCTTATTGGAAGCTGCCGGAGCCTGTGCCCGCCAAATATTTCGCTGTTCCCCGTCTATATTTAGAGTCTTGACCGATACTGAGACACCCCAGGGTATAGCAGCAGCAGTCACCCGTCCGGTTTTCCCCCATGAGCCCAGTTCAGGCCGGCAGTTTTATCTTGTCGTTGATCGGGTGCAGGATCCGGGCAATATGGGTACCATAATCCGGACTGCGGCTGCAGCCGGCGTCAATGGTGTGCTATGCCTAAAGGGAACAGTGGACCCCTTTAATCCCAAGACGCTGCGGGCCACCATGGGTGCGGTTTTCCGGATCCCCATCACCTTCTATGACAGCCCTCAAGATCTGTTGGATGAGCTTTTTCGATGGGGCTGTCGTCTAATCGCCGCCGATGTAGACGGTGATCAATACCATTTTCAAGCAGATTACAGCGGCTCCATCGCAGTAATTGTTGGGAATGAAGGCCAGGGTATCGATCCTTCGCTGCTCTCAGCTGCCGCCATCAAGGTCCGTATTCCTCTGGCCTCCGGCGTTGAGTCTCTCAATGCTGCAGTAGCATGTGGTGTTCTGCTCTATGAAGCAGTGCGGTTTCGTCATTTGGAAGCTGACCGTCGTTAGCAAACGGCCTATTACGTTTGATCCAGGTTAAGCAGCTGTTCTTCGAAAATATCCAGTTCGCACATTTCCTCCTCACCCTGCCAGTGTACGCAGGTTGCACAGCTGATGGCTTCAGGTTCACGTCTAGAAGCCTTGGGTCCCCAGTGGATGGGTGTGTACTCACTACAGTTTTGGCCGACTGCCCGCATCTCTTCTAGGTTCGGCATTAGTTTCACTCCATTCCACATGTATCTTTGAAGGGTAGAATCACCCGGTAGTTTATCCAGTAGTTTTGCAATTATCCGGGAGACCCGGCAGTTTCCGCATAACGGAGCCCCGTGTTACGGCCTTGTAAATGGGCAGGCTGTGTGCTATAATGAATGCATCGAACGGGGATTAACTGGAAGGGTGGGGTC
>JAAYGR010000086.1 GCA_012727675.1 Bacillota bacterium | reverse complement strand
ACACCAATGGAGCGGTTAACGTCTATGGCCTATGTGGTTTCTCAACTCATTGGCCAGGAGGACATTGTCAAGGTACGCCCTCTTTAACGCTTACATTCATTCAGGAGATCGCCCAAACCCCTAACTTAGCCATCGTAATGATGAACCGCGGCATTGACAGCCCTAATGTTGATGAGATATGGATCGACTTTCGGAATGCTGCTATCCAGATGACTGAGCATCTCATAGAAGCCGGGCATCGCCGGATAGCCTTTCTAGCAGGACCGAGAAATGTCTGGCGGGCGGAAGAACGGCTGTTGGGTTATCAGGAGGCACTTTCCCGGCACAAGCTGGAGCTAGATAAATCCCTAGTTAAGCACGGGCAATTTGACTATGAAAGCGGTTACGAATTGGGCCAGGAGCTGCTCACACAAGGGAGTGACTTTACCGCGGTTTTTGCCAGCAACGACTTGATGGCCATAGGCTGCATGACAGCTCTCCAGGACAATGGAATCAGCATTCCCCATGACATCTCTGTCGTAGGATTTGACGACATCGATCTGGCCTTCTTTGTACGTCCTAAGCTAAGTACCGTCTATCAGCCTAACTATGAAATGGGAGCCGCAGCGGTACGGCTGATTATGGAAAGACTTCGTAGGGAGCGAAATGTCAAAACTCGGCAAGAGCTAACCACCCGTTTGGTGATACGAGAGTCAATGACAACACGTGCCTCTTGATGACTAATTAGCCACCCTGCTTCTAGTCTTTCTCGTGCAGGAGCTGCTAGGCAAGCCCACTTGACACCCACTCAGCCGAACTGCTCCATCTCACCGGGGGATACTGTTCTTTTTAGGAGTCTAATCCTGTAGCCACCAGCGCCGCCGGGGTTTCGGCCGGATGATATGTCTCAACTAGCTCCTCCAGCATGAGCCTTACAGCTTCGTCACTACCCTCGCTACTCGCTTTCTCTAGCTCAGCCAAGACGCGAGTGAACTTGTCCACATCATACTTGGCTAGATTGGCGATATAGATCTTCTCATGCCGGGTGGCTGTAGTGTTTTCCTCATCCAGCAAGAGCTCTTCATAGAGCTTTTCTCCCGGCCTTAGGCCGATGTATTTAATCTCTATGTCTCTTCCCGGTTCATAGCCTGAAAACCTAATCAAATCCTCAGCTAGGTCCTTAATCTTAGTCGGCTCTCCCATATCCAGAAGCAAAACTTCCCCACCTTCACCGATGGCCCCGGCCTGAAGCACCAGTTGACAGGCCTCGGGGATGGTCATAAAGTAGCGGGTGACCTCCGGATGGGTGACGGTTACCGGGCCGCCTTCGGCAATCTGTTTCTTAAACAGAGGTACTACAGAGCCATCGCTGCCCAGCACATTCCCAAAGCGAACAGCCATGAACCGGGTTGAGCTGTGCTCATTCATATATTGAACCACCATTTCAGCAGCCCGCTTAGTTGCACCCATGACGTTGGTGGGATTAACAGCTTTATCGGTGGAAATGAGGACAAACCGCTCTACTCGATATTTATCTGCAGCCTCAGCCACGATCTTTGTGCCGAAGATGTTGTTCTTGACTGCCTCACACGGGTTGAACTCCATCATCGGTACATGCTTGTGAGCTGCGGCATGGAACACCACATGGGGCCTGAGGCGTGCAAAGACTTGGTCAACTCGGGCCTGGTCCTGGATGCTGCCGATTATCGGTATAAAGTTGACATTAGTGTACCTCTGCTTCATCTCCAGCTCCAGCCGATAGAGGTTGTTTTCGGAGTTATCGAAGACCGCAATCAAGTCCGGCTGGAATCTAGCTACCTGCCTGCAGATCTCTGAACCTATGCTTCCAGCCCCTCCAGTAACAAGTACGCGTTTGTGATTAAGGTATTCTGCTATTTCTTCATTGGCGATTCTGACGGGTTCTCTACGAAGTAGGTCTTCAACTTCGACATCCCGGAGATGGCTAATACTGACATCGCCCGATACCAGTTCAAATATCGCTGGTAGAATAGTGGTCTTCACCGACTGCGAGCTACAGGCATTGACGATCCTGCGGACCGTCGTACCAGGGGCAGTAGGCATGGCGATGATCACTTCATCTACAGGGTAAGCTTTGAGTATGTCTTCAAGGTCTTCTGTAGTGCCAAGAACCTTGGCTCCATATATTTCCTTGCCAAGCTTGGTCTTATCATCATCCACTAGACCAAGGACTCTAATGCCTAACTCTGTGTGTTTGTGAATTTCCTTTAGAATCATTGCGCCGGCGTCACCGGCACCGGCTACAATTACAGTTTTCTTGATTTCACGGGAAAAATGGGCTCGGATCCGATTGACAATGCCAAGTTTCATGCCGAGCCTGCTTGTTGCAATGAGGATACTGGCCATAAGAAACTGTAGGGCGATTACAGAGCGCGGCAACAAGAGGCTGCGGTCAAGGAACAGGGTTAAGGTTGTAGCAGCGGTGGCCCCCAAGAGAATAGACAGACCAAGGAGCACTGCTTCTCTGATACTAGCATACCGCCAGATACGCTTGTACATACCAAAGGCAATTAGAGAGAACATGTAACAGAGCGAGTATATGGCACATACGGACAAAAGCCGCTCCGAGTACTGCCTCGGTATCGTAATCCCAAAGCGAAGAAAGAGGCCTATGTAAAGTGTTATGTTGATCACAGCAAGATCGTATATGGCCAACAATATGTTCTTGTGATTTGTCGACATCTCATATCCCCCGGATTAGGAAAAGGTATGAAATAATTGGTCATCCCACAGGGCTTTACCTTTTGCCCTATTGCTGCATCAGATTGTGGGATAGGCTGAAGACCTGGTCCTATCCAACATTTGAGAAATGGTATGCTCTTTCATTGTACCGTCTTAGTTCTGGCCGGGATTCCCGTCACCACATGACCGTCGGGCACATCTCTTGTGACAACTGCTCCTGCACCTACTATTACATTGCTGCCTATCTTAACACCTGGCAGAACCACAGCACCTGCCCCTACAAGACTACACTCACCGACTGTAACGCCCCCTGTAAGGGTGGCATTAGGTGCGATATGTACGTAGTTTCCAAGCTTGCAATCGTGCTCTACTATAGCACCAGTGTTGACTACACAGTGTCTGCCGATATCAGCCCCTATATTGACGATTGCTCCTGCTGAGATCAGGCTGCCGCTACCTATACATGCAAAGGGAGATACTACGCTCGTAGGATGTGCAATAGTAGGTGACGCTGCATCAAGTTCATCCAGTAACGAAGCTATGGATTTTCGCTTTTCGTTATCTCCAATGGCTATAAAGAACTGTAACGAAGCGTCTAACCTCGCCATTTGAACAATGTCATCCAGCGTTCCGATAACGGGAAGTCCGTGCTTGCTTCTGGATACAAAATCATCAACCCAGCCTATTACGCTAAGAGAAGGATCATTGGCCTTCATCTGCTCTATTGCCGCCCACACAACGCTTCCATGGCCACCCGCCCCAATAATCACAATCCTAGTTGGTGTCTTCGTCATCAGAACATCCACCTTGTTGTACTCGAGTCCATCTATATTCCCTTTGTTTGATGTCAACCCTATACTGTCTAACCTAAGAGACGATCTCCTCTACCACTACCCTCTGTCCCTCTAAATTCTGGCATTGTAGCATGCCCTTCGTTGTTAATTCCTTCTCGGCTTAGGACTATAGCCACAGTCTTGAGTAGAATCTTGAGATCTAGTAGAAGACTCCAATTATCAACATACCATACGTCTAGCTTGAACTTTTCTTCCCAGGTAAGGGCATTTCTTCCGTTAACTTGTGCCCAACCTGTAATCCCTGGCTTAACTTCATGCCGACGAGCCTGCTCTGCAGTGTACCGCTCTAAATATTGAGGCAACAGTGGACGAGGGCCGATCAAGCTCATGTGCCCGAGAAAGACATTTAGAAGTTCAGGCAACTCATCCAGACTGGTGGAGCGCAATAGACTTCCTAAACGTGTTAAGCGCTCAGCGTCTGGTAATGGCTGACCATTAGCGTCAAACGCCTCTCGCATGGTCCGGAATTTGTACATTCGAAATGATTTCCCGTATAGTCCCGTTCTTTCCTGCACGAACAGCACCGGCCATCCAAGGTCAATTAGCACCAGTATGCTGATAATTAGGTACAGTGGGCTCAAAATTACCATGCCAACAGCTGAAATAATGATATCTAATAGCCGCTTTATCACGAGCTTAACCAAAGTTCACACCTCTCCACAGGTGACTACGCCATTGCTATCGCTTGTAAGAAGAGTTTGCCGGAGCAAAGCTGTTTTGCAGTGTCTAATCTAAGAGGCTAGGTAACTCCGAATCTCGTCAATCACGCGTTCAATATCTTGATCAGTCATAGAAGTACCAGAAGGTAGACAAATTCCTGTTTCAAACAGCGTATCGGATACACTGCTGTTTTCATCGTGCGGGTAATACTTCGCTCCCTCAAACAATGGCTGCCTGTGCATTGGCTTCCAAACCGGCCGACTTTCGATGTTGTGTTCCTCTAAATAATCTACTAGCTCCCACGGTCCTCTCTTGATTATGCTCGGATCGAGGGTCATCACAGTAAGCCATCGATTGCTTCTACCAAAGCTGGCTTCTGGCATAAAGCTAATTCCCGGGATACTACCCAACTGTTCTTGATATATCTCAAAGATCTCCCGCTTGCGCTGAATGCGTTCTTCTAGCACCCGCAGCTGACCGCGGCCAATAGCCGCGCAGATGTTGCTCATTCGATAATTATATCCCATTTCGCTATGCTGATAGTGTCTAGCAGGGTCTCTAGCTTGCGTTGCCCAAAACCGAGCTTTTTTCAGAGCATCAGTATCATCTGATACCAACATTCCCCCGCCGGAGGTCGTGATAATCTTATTCCCATTAAAAGAATACACTCCAAATCTACCAAAGGTACCGCTAGCTTTACCCTTGTATGTCGCGCCCAAAGACTCTGCTGCATCCTCAAGCACAGGCACGCCGTATGCATTGCACAGTTCTAGTATCGGATCCATATCGGCACTCTGGCCATACAAGTTAACTACAATCACTGCTTTAGGCAACTGTCCTTCCTTTCTGGCATCATCAAACGCCCTCTCCAGGGCAGCGGGAGACATATTCCAAGAATCAGGCTCTGAATCAATAAAAACAGGCCGGGCACCCAGGTATAGTGCAGGGTTAACGCTGGCTACAAAGGTTAAGGTAGAGCAAAATACTGTAGCCCCTGGGCCCACTCCAAGTAGGCGCAAACCGAGATGGATACCGGCGGTACCTGAACTCAAAGCAAGTGCACCCTTAGTCCCTACATAGGCTGCTACTTCGTTTTCAAAGGCTTCTACCTGAGGGCCCAGTGGGGCAATCCAATTGGATTCAAAGGCTTCATGGACGAATTCTAGCTCCTGCCCGCTTAAATGAGGGGGGGAAAGGAAGATGCGTTCAGCCACTATTCCATCACCTTCATTCTACCGCTTCGGCCGTTGCTCACACTTGCCAAGCCCCATCTGAAGCGGACGCGGCTTCAGCGTAGGACAACTGGCTTTTTCCCAGTTGTTTCCCATTCCCTAAGGTATATACCAACACACCGGCATTGCCAAAATCTCTTGAATCCAGCATATTCCTGGTATCCATGACTACCGGGTTACGAGCAAGACGCTTTACGTACTCTGGTGTGAGGCAACGAAACTCTGCATGGTCCGTCGTTACAATAGCTAAGTCCATATCCGTCAATGCATCTTCCAGTGTATTGACTTTTCCCTTGTATGTACCTTTAACATGTGGATCGTATGCTTTAACAGTGTATCCCTGCTTAACTAGAATATCGATAATCCGCAAAGCAGGGCTTTCCCTCACATCATCGACATCCGCTTTGTATGCAACTCCCAAGACTGCAATATTGCCCTCTCCAGGCTTAGACATCAACGTCTCAACAAATTGACAAACGCGCTTCGGCATTTCTTCGTTTACCGTGCGTGCGGTACGAATAAGTCGAGTAAATATCGGAGAAGCTCCGATCACAAACCACGGGTCTATAGGTATACAGTGACCACCGACTCCAGGTCCTGGACTAAGAAGATTTACCCGAGGATGGTAGTTAGCCAGCCGTCGAACCTCCCATACGTTAACTCCTAGCTCAGAGCAGATAATTGCTAACTCATTAGCAAGCGCTATATTAACGTCACGGAAAGTATTCTCTACGAGTTTAGTTAATTCCGCCGTCTTGGCATCAGTAATCAGTATGTCGCCCTTTACGAAAGAGGAATAAAGCTCTTTCCCCTTAAGAGCAGACTCCCTATTCATACCGCCTACAATTCGACTGTTATGCTCAAGTTCATACAGAATATTGCCCGGAATAACGCGTTCCGGCGAATGAACGACCCACAAGTCTTCATACGGGTCCAGTCCGCTTTTCTGTAGAATTGGGATCATAACCTCTTCCACCGTTCCAGGTGGCACTGTCGATTCCAGTACAACAAGATCGCCTTTCTTCAAAACCGGTAGCAGCGATTCTGTCGCTCTCTCGACGTATGACAAGTCTGCTTCATTCGTTTCATGATTTAGTGGAGTTGGAACTGTAATTACAAACGCATCTGCAGGAACTGGCCGTTCAGACACAACTAGACGCCCTTCTTGCAGCACCTTAGCGCAGGCATCCTGCAATCCCGGCTCTTCTATGTGAATCTTGCCTTGGTGCAGCAACTCAACAACTTCCGGATTCGTATCGACACCCACTACGTGTTTACCATTCAGTGCAAATACAATTGCTGTGGGTAAGCCTATGTACCCCAATCCCACTACACAAACCGTTTCCACACCTATCCACCCCTTCTAGTACAACGATGACCGAGCCCTCGGCAAATAAGTAACTGGTCCCTCAGTGAAAACACCCAAGTCGTCCTGAGTGACCGGAAAATTACGGTTGCGAACTCTCTCTTCGGCTTCTACTAACCCATCCCCCACGACTCTCTAACAAGACTCTATGACCTTCATGAATTGCTCAGCTATAGCTCTTGTTGTGTGGTTCTTTTCAACATACAACCTGCCGTTTGCACCGTACCGTTTTCCCACGGTATCCATGTTATTATAGATGAACCTGATAGCATTCGCCAATTGTTTAGGATCACCCGATTTGGTTGTAATACCTGCTCCGGCTTTATCTATTAGACTGTCTCTTACATTGGAGGCAAATACAATAGGCCTTCGGGCAGCCATGTAGTCGTAGAACTTATTCTTACTTATTCCGTATTTGAAGACCTTGCGGTCGATAAGCCCACAAAAGAGTATCTTGGATTTTCTCAATATCAGCGGTATTGTATATCGAGGTTGGACCGGTATCATCACGACATTTGTTAGATTCTCTGCCTCTATTAAGCTCTTCAGCTTCTCCTCTTCACTTCCTCCGCCTACTATAACTAGCATAATGTCACTCTTATCCTGCAAATATTTGGCGGCTTGTATAAAGGTAGGCAGACCTTCACTCTTAGACAATGAACCCGTGTATGTAACACAGAAATAATCATTCAGAACGTTCCTAAGGGATTCATCCAGCACCTCTTCACTCAAGTTGGCATTCCTATCGAACTCCTCAATATCAATACCGTGGGGAATATGATACACTTTCTTGCTGTCGATACCATACATCTCTTCCATATACTCAAACGCATACGGAGCCGTTGTCACAATCGCATCTGCTAGGTTGTAGTATTT
>JAAYGR010000085.1 GCA_012727675.1 Bacillota bacterium | reverse complement strand
CGCTGTGATACTTCAGCGATAACCCCATCTTCTAGTGAGAAGAGAATGCACTTTGCTGAGGAGGTACTTGTTTCTAGACTGGCTACAACCAACTCGCTCACACTCCACTATAGGCAGAGAATGCGCCGTCTACTGGTACAACTATGCCGTTGACGAAGCTGGAGGCATCGGATACCAACCACAGCAGTGTTCCGATAAGATCCGCAGGGTCACCATACCGACCCATAGGAGTATGGTCGATAATCTGCCGGCCCCGCTGGGTGGCTTCCCCGGTCTCCTTGTCCACCAGCAAGTAGTAGTTCTGATTGGTCAAGAAAAAGCCAGGTGCCAGCGCATTTACCCGGATATTGGGTGAATAGTTCTGGCTGAAATGCACCGCCATCCACTGGGTGAAATTGCTCACCGCGGCCTTGGCTGCAGAGTAGGCCACTGTCCTGGTTAACGGCTTAAAGGCCGCCATGGAGGAGATGTTGATAATGACACCTTTATCCTTCTCTACCATGACCTTACCGAACACCTGCGTAGGTAGGATAGTACCGATGATATTCAAATTGAATACCCACTGAATGGCATCGGCAGGGATATCGAAGAAGGACATGGTGTCACTAGCTGTTGCCTCGGGCTTATTGCCACCGGCACCGTTGATGAGAATATCTACAGTTCCGAAGTTCTCCAATACGACATCCCGTGCCCGCTCAATGGAGGCTTTATTCAAGACGTCCACGGCGACGGCGATGGCTTCTCCGCCCTCGGCCTTGATGTCGTCTGCCACTGCCTTAGCTTGTTCCTCATTTATGTCCAGTACAGCTACTTTGACGCCCCGGCTGGCAAGGGCTCTAGCCATTTCGCTGCAGAGTATGCCCCCACCTCCGGTGATTACTGCAACTTTGCCGCTGACATCGAAAAGTTCTGCCATACAACTACTCCTTTCCAGAGGTTAGACAGCCGCCCGGGCTGCCTTGGCTGCAGCTACAAACTTAGCTGCCCGTTCAGCCAGTTCGTCCCATTTCCCTTCCGCGACCAGCTTCTTATCCACTAGGGACGAGCCGGCTCCGACGAAGACTGCACCGGCCTTGATAAAATCTCCAAGGTTATCTAGATTAATGCCGCCGGTGGGAGTCAGCTTAACCTGTGGCATCGGTCCTAAAATGTCCTTGAGATAGGAGGGGCCAACAGAAGTTGCCGGAAACACCTTGACTACATCTGCCCCTGCCTGCCATGCCCGCAGGACCTCAGTCGGGGTAAAGGCTCCCGGAATCACGATCTTGCCATACCGGTGACACATCTCTACCAACGCAGGGTCAAAGGCTGGGCTGACCACAAAGTCGGCCCCCGCCAGGATGCAGATCCTAGCTGTCTCTGCATCCAAGACTGAGCCTGCCCCGATGATTGCCTTGGAGCCCAGCACCTTGGATGCCTCTTGAATGGCCTCCACTGCTCCCGGCGATGTCATGGTGATCTCTACTCCTACCACGCCGCCTTCCGCCATGGCTTTGCAGATATTGATTAATTCATCGGCATTGTTGGTTCTGATTACCGCTACTACACCGGAATCCGCGATTGCTTTCAGTTGTTCAGCTTTTCCCATTGTCCCTATCGTCCTTCCTTTTATAGGCCCAAAGCTTCGTTAGCATTGCCGGAGAAGAGCAGATCTATATCCCGCTTGATATCCTCCTTGGTCAGGCTCCAGCCGGTCTCAAGCAGTTTGGAATAATTATCAACTAGAACATCCGCGATTATCTCTTTACTGTGTGCCCACTTATAGATAAGCTGGTCTAGAACCCGGGCATCGGAATGCTGCGGAATGAAGCTCACACCCAGCATTTCCATTCGCATCTCGGTAATCTCCCTGACCAAACTGGGGTTGTTCAAGAACCACCAGCAGCCGAAGATCTTGAGATTGGGGAATTTCCTTGCTGCAACACAGAGCTCGTGCTGGTTTTCCCGGGAAAGCAGAGTAATCAAAAAGCGCATATCTGGATTCTCAAGGCACATCTGCTCCAGGGACGCAACACAGCATCTGCCGAGGCTGTCACCGCCCAAGCGCATCTCGGGATTGACCAGCTTTCTAACGCCGATCATCAGTGCAAGAGGGATGTTCCGCTCCTTGCAGAAGGGTACAATTGCCTCTTCCATTATCTGACCACTCACCGTTCCGTCTTTCCATCGGAAGGTGGGAGGCAGTGATGCCGCTAGATACAAAGGTTCGATTTGATCGGCATTGTCCGCCAGGAACCGCCGCATTTCCGCCGCGGTTTCAGCAGACATCTTAGGGCCGGTATTGTAACCCTTTTCCCGCATAAATTTCATTGCCGCATCCGGTGTGTTCAGCAGGGGATCAATCCTAAGGGCCGCCCGAAAGCGCTTATCCTTGATGAAATCCGGTCCCCAATAGGCTGTTTCCACCTGGTCGAAGGCGTCATTGGTCATCACCACATAGTCTAAATTGGCAGCAGCAAAGACCCGATCTGCGTGCTCTTCAGGACTTAGGGTCTTGAAAAAGTCCCGAATTTCATCCAAGGAATTAGGCGCAGCGTCTATGCCGTAAGCCTTAAGGACAGTGAGTACGCCCCGGCAGGCCTCACTGACCGGCGAATGGTCCACAAACAGCGTTTTCCAAACTTCATCAGCCTGCTTCTCTTTGCTCAGGGCGAAGAAAGCTTCCGGCGTAATCCTGCCGTAGCGGAGCGTTTCCACCAGCAAGTAGTGATAGGTCAGCAGATCATCGATGCCCCGCAGAAACAGCTCTTTACACATAGGCGGATACAGATGAGTATGAAGGTCCACCACTCTAGCTTCCCTTACCAGGTCACCAACGATTTTGGGCAGTTCATTAACTTGCACTTGCATTCTCAGCACCCCCATCGGCTATCTGATTTACAGCATACTTAGGAATTTCTCCTCTGAGTATTGCCAAAAGATTGGCTGCGGCGAGTCGCCCCATGTTTTCAGTTGATTCCCGGGTGTGGGCTCCGATGTGTGATGTCAATACTACATTGTCTAGCTCCAATAGTTTAGAGTCGGTTAGGGGTTCCGCTTCAAAGACATCGAGGCCAGCTCCTGTAATCTCGCCGTCTTTCAAGGCTTCGTACAGTGCTTCCTCATCGATAATCCCGCCTCGAGCGGTATTGATAATCACCGCCGAAGGCTTCATCTGGTCTAGTTCGCTGCTTGAGATCAAGTGGTAGGTATCATCGGTTAACGGTATATGGATGGAAATGAAGTCTGAATCAGTGATGATCTCCTGCAGTGCCACGTACTTGGCACCTATCGATTCGGCCCACTCCTCATCGGGATAAAGGTCGTAGCAGATTACCTCCATACCCAACCCCCGGGCCAGCTCCCCTGTATGTCT
>JAAYGR010000084.1 GCA_012727675.1 Bacillota bacterium | reverse complement strand
AGGACAAGTTGGTTGAATGCCTTATGGCTAATCAGATGACAGATTTCATCGAGACCAGGTTTAAGCCCCGCTGGGGTGAGCTGAAAAAGCAGGTTGTGGTCAAGGATGGCTTTGTCTATGACCAGGAAACAGGACTGCTCCTGGAGGGCGTGAGGGCGATTGAGGTTGGTGAGGAATTCAGGGTGATTGTGGATGGGAGTGCTTAGCGATGTCCATGTTCCGACGAGCAACAAAACAGCAAGCCAAACTTCGGATGGCCATAATTGGACCTGCAGGGAGCGGCAAGACATACACTGCGTTGAAAGTGGCCACGGAACTGGTTCCAGATGGCAGGATAGCCGTGATTGACACGGAACGGGGGTCTGCCTCCAAGTACGCCGGAACGAATGGCTTTCAGTTCGATGTGGCCGAGCTTGAGAGTTTCCACCCGCACAACTTCATCAAGGGCATTAGCGAAGCAGAAGAAGCAGGCTATGACGTGATTATCATTGATAGCCTGTCACACGCTTGGATGGGGAAAGACGGGACATTAGAGCTGGTTGACCAGGCGGCCAAGAGGATGAAAACCGGCAACTCATATGCCGCCTGGAAAGAAGGAACCAAGATTCAGAACCAGTTGGTCGACGCTATGCTTCAATCAAAGCTCCACGTGATTGCAACCATGCGGTCGAAAATGGAGTATGTGCAAGAAAAGGATGATAAGGGCAAGACGGTCATTCGAAAAGTAGGGCTACAGCCAGTCCAAAGAGATCAGTTGGAATTCGAGTTTGACGTAATCGCCGAGATGGATCAGGACAACACCCTAGTGGTCAGCAAGACCCGTTGCCCGGATTTGGCAGGAGCAGTAATTGATAAGCCTGGCAAGGAGATAGCGGATATTCTTAGGGCCTGGCTCTCTGACGGTGCGCCGGTGACGGAAGAGGAGAAGCAAACCACCACTCAAGAGGCTCCTGTGGCCACAGATTATGAGGAACGTCTCAAGAGGCTGTTTGCGATTGCCAAGGAGCAGGCGAGAGCGGCAGGGCATCCAGATCCGACCCTGCATGCCAGGGAAAGATGGTTCGCTGTCACAAACACCAAGACCATGGAGGATGTAACTACCGATGCGCTGGATAGGTTTGAAGCAGACCTAAATACACAAGAGCTACAAATGGGTGAAGGGCAGTAATCAAGAGGGGCGGTGAATCCGCCCCTTTGCCATACGCCAGCTGATAATGGGCAGGGGAGGAATGTCGCAGATGAACGTGGTTGCACTAGTCGGTAGGCTAACAGCCGATCCCCAGATGAGATATACACAGTCAGGGGTAGCGGTGACTAATTTTAGGATTGCTGTTGACCGGGGTTTTACCAATAAGCAAGGGGAGCGGGAGGCCGACTTCATCGATGTTTGCTGTTGGAATAAGCTTGCCGAAAGTACGGCCAATCACCTTCAGAAAGGCCGACTTGTAGCTGTTCAGGGGAGACTGGAGATCCGCAGCTATGAGGCGCAGGATGGTTCCAAGCGGCAGGCGGCACAGATTGTTGCGAGCAGCGTTGCTTTCTTGGATAGGCCAAGGCAAGACACCCAAATAGGCGATGGCCTTCCCTTTGATGACAACGACATGCCATTTTAGAAGGGCCCTTCTTGTGCTGGGCCCTCTATACGCTTCGGCAAGGGGTGGTTCGAATGCGTAAATGTGATGTGCTCATTATTGCTCTTGTGCTAATCCTGGTGGCCGGAGTGGGTTGGGGTGCGTATCGTTGCGAGGGCTTACTACCCAACTAAGCATCTGGCCTGATGGTGGACGCAATACGCAAGCTAAACCCGGACTTGGATCCGGGACGGCTGCAGGTGGGGCAGATAGTCCGCTTGCCATGACTCTCCTTTTTGACTTGAGACTTTACAGATATTAACTGGGCTTCCAGTTCCAGGATGGGGTGCTCGGGCTGTGAAGTGGGACAAGGTTCGATTGGTCTACTACTGCCGAGAATGTCGGCGCACAACATGGGAGTGGTGGCGGGACAATCAATTGACCTGTCAGCATTGCTTGAGCAATAGCATCACGGTTTGGAGGGGGTAGGTGGAGTTTGGAGTCGTATTACGACCGCACCCCATCCATGCATCCGGACGGAACAAGGGTTTTCCAAACCCCGCTTGATCGCAAACGGGAAGAACAGGTGGCT
>JAAYGR010000083.1 GCA_012727675.1 Bacillota bacterium | reverse complement strand
AGCCTGTAGTCTGCGGGCTCTCCGGTGGAGTTGACTCCACTGTTGCAGCTGCTTTGGTGCACCGCGCCATCGGAGAACAGCTGACATCCATCTTTGTGGATCACGGTTTTATGCGGAAGTACGAGGCAGAGAAGGTAATTGATATCTTCCGGAACCGCTTCGGAAAGGGCTTCATCGCTGTTGATGCCAAGGAACGCTTCTTTGCTTTGGTTCGGGGTGTAACAGATCCGGAGGAGAAGCGGAAGCGGATCGGTAGTGAGTTTATCCGGGTCTTTGAGGAAGAGGCAGCGAAGCTGGGGGAAATCCAGTACCTGGTCCAGGGGACCCTCTATTCCGATGTGGTGGAAAGCGGAGCAGGCCAGGGAACTTTGGTTAAGTCCCACCATAATGTGGGGGGACTGCCGGAGAAAATGGCCTTGAAGCTGCTGGAACCCTTGCGCTGGCTTTTCAAAGATGAGGTGCGGGTGGTTGCACAGAAGCTAGATCTTCCCGATGAACTCATCTGGCGCCAGCCCTTCCCAGGTCCCGGTCTTGCCGTTAGGATTATCGGTGAGATTACCCCGGAGAAGGTGGCTATCCTTCAGGAGGCAGATTACATCCTGCGGGAGGAGATCGCCCAGGCGGGGCTAGAACGGGATATCTGGCAGTATTTTGCCGTCCTTACCGATACCCGGACAGTTGGGGTACAGGACCAGGAGAGGAACTATGGATACATGCTGGGCATCAGGGCGGTCAACAGTGTCGATGGCATGACTGCAAGCTGGGTCCATCTGCCCTATCCTGTCCTGGAGAGGATCTCCAGCAGGATTATGGGTGAAATCAAGGATATTTCTCGGGTTGTTTACGACATCAGTTCCAAGCCTCCAGCGACCATCGAGTGGGAGTAGAGCCGGACAGAAGGGAGGGGGACCCGTGGCCTATACAATGATGCAGACACCCCGGGGAACCAAGGATTTTCTGCCCCGGGATGTTGAGCGGAAGCGCTGGATAGAGGAACACTTGCGGAACCTTTTTTGGCGGTGGGGGTACCGGGAGATTATCACACCGACCATGGAATTTTACGATGCAGTGAGTGCCGGTGACGCCGCCGGTCTAGCCGGCAATGTCTACCGCTTCTTTGAAAGGGAAGGAGACATTTTGGCACTGCGCCCCGATATGACTACTCCCATAGCCAGGGTGGTGGCTACCCGGCTGCAGGGCGCTGCCAAGCCCCTTCGTCTTTGCTACCATGCTAATGTCTTCCGCTATGCTGAGCCCCAAGCCGGGAGGCGGCGGGAGTTTTATCAATCAGGTGTAGAGCTGGTGGGAAGCAGCAGCCATCTAGCAGATGCTGAGGTTATCGCCCTGACAGTGGAATCCCTCAAGGCTGTGGGCCTAAGGAACTTTAGGGTAGATATCGGGCATGTGGATTATTATGACGGTATTTTACAGAACTCCGGCTTGTCGCCGGATAAGAGGCGGAATCTGCGGATGGCACTCCTAAAGAAGGATTATGTTGCCTTGGAGGAGCTAACAGGTGTCTTTAGCCTTTCCCAGGAGGATCGGGAGCTCTTGCTTAGGCTGCCCCACCTGCGGGGCGGGCGGGAGATTCTCGCTGAAGCCATGGAACGGGCAGCAAATCCCATCTCCCAGCGGGCCATCAGCAACTTAACTGCCATCTACGATGCCCTGGAGGCCTATGGGCTCACTGACTGGATTCATGTAGACCTTGGGTTGATCAAGGACATCGAGTACTATACCGGTATGGTTCTTGAAGCCTATACAGCAGATATGGGCTTCACTATCGGTACCGGAGGCCGCTATGATCACCTTATCCAGCAGTTTGGCTATGGATGTCCGGCCACCGGCTTTGCCCTGGGAATCGAGAGGATTATGCTGGCCCTCTCCCGGCAGGGCGGCTGGACTGCCATACCCAATTTGCGGGTTTTGTGCCTGGGCGTTGCCGAGAAGCCGAAGATGGCTTGGCAGGTAGCCGAGAAGCTTCGGACCGAGGGATTTTCCGTGGAGCTTGCTGTCAACGGCGAAGGAGAAGGGGAGATCCTTCAATATGCCGCTGCCCAGGGCTTTTGCTGGGTGATCCAGCCCCTTACACCAGAGCGGATTAGGGTGTGGACAGAGGCCGACGGCTGGCGGGAGCAGGAGCTAAGCAGCTTTGCAGCTCCTTTGGAAGGAGAGGGTGCCGGTGGATAAGACGAAGCCTTTGACCATTGCAGTGCCCAAGGGCAGGCTGCAAAAGCCGGTGATGGAGCTTTTGGAGAGGGCCGGGGTTGACTGCAGCGAGCTTAGGAATCCCTCTCGGAAACTCATCATCCCTGTTCCCGGTACAGAATGGAGATTTCTCTTGGCAAAACCGGCAGATGTGCCTACATATGTGGAGTACGGAGCCGCCGATTTGGGGGTTGTGGGCAAGGATATTCTCCTGGAGAGTCACAAGGATGTGGCGGAGCTCTTGGATTTGGGGTTTGGCTGCTGCCGCTTGATTGTGGCGGTGCCGGAGTCATCGGGAATTAGAGATATCCAGGATTTGGACTTTAATTCCCGGGTAGCCACCAAGTTCCCCAGGATAACCACGGAATTTTTCAGCCGCCAGGGAATCCAGGCGGAGGTGGTGCACCTCAATGGTTCGGTGGAGCTGGGCCCCATTGTGGGGTTGGCCGATGCCATTGTTGATATAACCGAGACGGGGACTACCCTGGTGGAAAACGGCCTTGTTCCCATCGGAGATATAGCTAGGGTAACATCTCGGCTCATTGCCAACCGGGTCAGCTGCAAGGTGAAATACCACACCATCGAGGGTTTGGTGCGGCGCCTGCGGGAAGTGCTGGCGGAAAGTCTGGATTAAAGTAAGTCGCGGGTGGGAGGAAGTATAATGAGAATCTTGAAAAGCTGGGAACTCACGGAGGAGGAGCTGCGGGAACTTCTAACCCGCCCCTTTGTAGATCAAGTGGAGGTTACGGCAGCCTTTCAAGCCCGGACCGAGGCAGTCTGGGGAGAGCCCCTCAGCCCTGAGGAGGTTGTCGCCCGGATCCTAAGGGATGTGAGGACCCGGGGAGATGCGGCCGTGATTGAATATGCCGCGAAGCTAGATGGAGCCCAGCTGACCCCGGACACCCTTTGGGTCAGTGAAGAAGAATGGGAGGCAGCCCTGGGACAGGTTGCCGATGACATCATGGAGTCCCTAAAGATTGCCTGTGAGAATATCAGGAAATACCATTCCCAGGCAAGGCCCCAGTCATGGGTTATGGTGGACGATGATGGAGTTGTCTTAGGACAGAAGGTAACTCCACTGGACAGGGTGGCCATTTATGTTCCTGGGGGCAGTGCACCCTTAGTTTCTACGGTGCTGATGTGTGCAGTGCCGGCTAAGGTGGCAAAGGTAGGGGAAATCATCATGGCATCTCCGGTGGGAAAAACCGGGCAGATGAACCCCTATATCCTGGCCGCTGCCCGCTTAGCGGGGGTAGACCGGGTGCTGAAGGTGGGGGGAGCTCAAAGTATTGCCGCTTTGGCCTACGGCACTGAGACAATCCCTGCAGTAGATAAGATTGTGGGACCGGGAAATATTTTTGT
>JAAYGR010000082.1 GCA_012727675.1 Bacillota bacterium | reverse complement strand
CAGCCCGCCGGGATAGATGAAGTGGTATTGGTTGTCGGGTACTTGGGAGAAAAGATCGTCGAGTATGTCAAGGGTACATACGATCTCAAGGTGCATGTTGTGGAGCAGGAAGAACGATTGGGTCTAGGACATGCAATTTGGCTGACTAAGGATTACATAAAGCCCAGTGAGCCCATCCTAATCGTCCTGGGAGATACTATTTTCGAAGCAGATCTGGCCTCTGTACTCGAGCGGGGAGTCACCTCCATTGGCGTCAGAGAAGTAGATAACCCCAGCAGCTTCGGTGTGGTGCAGCTAGAGGGCAGCCGCATCGTCCAGCTCATGGAGAAGCCGGAAAAACCTCCCACCAATCTAGCTGTGGTAGGCGTCTATTACATAACCAACAGTGAACTGCTTTACCAGAGCTTATCGGAGATTATCCAGGGTGATGTCCGCAAGGGAGGGGAGTTTCAGCTTACCGACGGCCTCCAGCGCATGATTGAGGCTGGGGAGGTCATGGAAGTTTTTGCCGTTGAGAATTGGCTGGACTGCGGTAATCCCGATACACTCCTCGCCACCAACCGCTACCTCTTGGCCAACAATGGTTATACTCCCTTTTCCAACCGCTCAGACGTGATCATTGTACCCCCGGTATACATTGATCCATCTGCGACTTTGGAAAACTGCTTGATCGGTCCCTATGTATCCATCGCCAGCGGCGCGCAGATTACCAATGCCTTGATCAGGGACAGCATAATCAATGAAGGGGCTTATGTGGCTGACATTCTGCTGGAGCACTCCCTGGTAGGCGACAAGGCTGTAGTCCAGGGGCGGTTCAGCCGCCTGAACATCGGTGACTCTTCCCAGATCATCACAGCTGAGATCTGATGCTGAAAAATGCCTAGCTGATGGGTTTCTTGACAGGTTATGGGCCAGGCATTACAATGGGATAGAAGTGAAAGGGGAAGGACTCTATGCTTGATATCTTAGCCATACAGAACCGTCTGCCCCACCGATATCCATTTCTGATGGTTGATCGGGTAGTGGAGCTATTACCGGGCAAACGGGCTGTCGCAATCAAGAATGTAACAGTCAACGAACCCCATTTCACCGGCCATTACCCGGGAAGACCCATCATGCCGGGTGTTTTGATCTTGGAAACCCTTGCCCAGGTAGGTGGGCTGGTGGTAATGGACCCCGAGGACGGGACAGGTAAGAAGATTCCGCTTCTAGCCGGTGTCGATAAGGCCCGCTTCCGCAGGCCCGTGGTGCCCGGTGATCAGCTCCGTTTGGAAGTGGAAATGCTTCAGCTGCGCCGGTCGATGGGGAAATGTCACGGTATAGCTTACGTCGGTGATGAAAAAGCAGCAGAGGCTGAGTTTATGTTTATGATTGCTGATCCGGAGTAATAAGCTCCGGGCTGAGGAGCTTGCGGGCTCTGATGAGGTTTATAGGGATAGGAGGACCAGCAGCTGGTTCTCCAGAGGGGGAGACGTAGTGAGTCAGACAGAAACATCGAAGGATGGTAAGGTAGTTCAGATTCGCAGGAACATCCATCCCACCGCGATTGTACATCCCAATGCGATAATCGGTAAGGATGTAGAGATAGGGCCTTACAGCATCATCGGCCCGGAAGTCGATATCGGAGACGGCACCAAGATAGGCCCCAGGGTTGTTATAGAAGGATGGACGGTTATCGGGAAGAATAACAGAATATATGCCGGTGCCGTAGTGGGTAATGACCCCCAGGACCTAAAATTCAAAGGGGAAAAAACCTATCTCTTTATCGGAGACAATAACATTATTCGGGAATATGCTACCATCAGCAGAGGTACCGAAGGCGGCGGCGGAGAAACCCGTATCGGCAATAATAACTTGATTATGTCTTATGTCCATGTAGGCCATGACTGCCAGATGGGCAGCAATGTGGTTATATCCCATGGTAGCGGGATTGGTGGACATGTAACCATCGAAGACCGGGTAGTAATCGGAGGTCTGGTAGGAGTTCACCAGTTCACCAAGATCGGCCGCATGGCCATGGTGGGCGCCCATACTATGGTAACTAAAGATGTTCCCCCTTATATAATCGTTGATGGGAATCCTGCTAAGCCATATGGTATCAATATCGTCGGTTTACGCCGCAACGGCCTCAGTCCCGAACTGCGGATGGAAATCAAACGAGCCTATAAGATTCTGTACCGATCCAATCTCAATATTGCACAGGCCATCGAAGTGATGGAACAGGAGCTCGCGGGCTATGAAGAAATAGATCATCTATTGAGATTCTTACGCAGTGCTGACAGGGGGATCTGTAGGTAGGGATACCATGTCGCGAAAAAGTATTGTCCTCAGATCCCGGGGCTTTGTAGAAACCTACAGTGCTGTGCAAGAAGGTCTGATGTACCGCTTGCGCAATGTGCTTCCTGTGCCTATAGTCTTATTGATCGCACTCTGGTCACGACCCGCCGCCGATTCGCTTTGGCGGGGAGGTATCTGCCTTTTCTTGGGTGAACTGGTCCGTTGGTGGAGTGCCGGGCATCGGCCTGGATTGGAGAGCTTGCTCAAGCAGGGCCGGTTCATCACCAAGGGGCCCTACGGCTTGGTCCGCAGGCCCGATGCTTGGGGTACCTTGCTGGTAGGTTTTGGTATTGCCCTCATGTCAGAATGGTGGCCGGCTTACCTGATGCTGGTTGCCTTAGCCGCGGTCAGGATGCGCTATGTACATCCTGTAGAAGAAGCTAAGCTGCGGCAGGAATATGGAGAAGTCTATGACGCTTATTGTCAAGCTGTTCCTGAATACTTCCCCAGTGCTTCGCATTTCCTGCGTTGGTATAGGGAAACCCGCCGAAGACCCAGAGAGGTTGAGGAACGTTTCGGCACCAGGGAAGCCCTGCTGGCTGAAGGCTCGATGTTAATGGTCTTGGTGGGGGTCGTGGCCGCCATGATTGTTCAATGGCTGTTTTAGCTTGAGTATCCCGCTGCCTGTTAATCTGAGAGCGGGTTTTCTTTTCCAAATTAGCTTTGAAGGTGACACTAGCTTTGAATCTAACCGCAGGGGAGGCAGGAGGCATGCCGACCACAGCGATTTTGGCCGGTAAGGGAAAGCTGCCGCTGGTTGCAGCCCAAGGGGCCCGGGCCCGAGGTGACCGGGTGGTAGTTGTTGGAATCCTAGGCGAGGTGGATCCGGAGCTTTCCCAGTTGGCCCATGCCAGTTATCCAGTGTCACTGGGCCAATGGCAGTCGATAATCGATGTTCTCAAGATGGAAAAAGTAGAAAATGCATACTTGATGGGCGGAGTCTCAAAGGAGCTATTATTTGGCAACCTTACGTTAGATGAGCGAATCCAACGGCTCTTGGCAGGCCTTAGGGAGAAAAACGATAATGCCGTGATTGAGGCCTTCGTAAATGATCTGGTCGGGGAAGGAATTATGGTGAGGCCTCAAACGGAGTTGTTGGAGGATATCATGCCGGGGCCCGGGGTCTTAACCAGCAAAGAGCCCAGCAGCCGGGTCTGGGCCGATATACACTATGGATGGCGGATCGCAAAGGCCATAGCCGGACTCGATGTCGGCCAGACAGTGGTGGTAAAAGATGGAGCTGTCCTGGCGGTGGAAGCCATTGATGGAACCGATGCCACCATCTCCAGGGGAGGGCGCCTTGCCCACGGCGGGGGAGTAGTGGTGAAGGTAGCCAAACCAGCCCAGGATATGCGGTTTGATGTGCCAACCATCGGCCAAAGTACCTTGGAGACAGCCATCGAAGCTGGGATCCAGGCAATCGCTTTGGAAGCCGGCAAGACAATGGTGATGGATAAAGATGCTTTGATTCAGCGGGCCGATGCAGCGGGAGTTGCTATTGTCTTGGTGGACGGGGAAGACGTGGATCTGGCAGGAGTGTAATCCCAAGCAGCCCAGGGAGAGGAAGTGATAGGTGATGCAGAGGCTCAAGGTAATGCTGGTGGCTGGTGAGGCCTCCGGTGATCTGCACGGTTCCTATCTTGCAAGGGAGATTCTGCGGCAGCAGCCTGATACACGCCTCTTCGGTATGGGCGGCACCTTGATGAAGGAGGCAGGGGTTAGACTTCTCTTTAACCCCACTTCCATCAGTACCATCGGCTTTTTGGAGGCACTGCGGAGTGCCCAGGTCCTGCGGCGGGTGCTGCTCAGGCTCGGGGAGATAGTTGACCGCCAGCAGCCAGATGTTGTGGTGCTTATCGATTTTCCCGGATTCAATATGCGTTTTGCGGAAATCCTTAAACGGAAGGGAATTCCGTGCGTCTATTACTTCAGTCCTTCTGCGTGGGCATGGGGTAGGGGACGGGCAGAGAAGGTAGCGGAAACCGTCACCAAGGTGGCAGCGGTCTTTCCCTTCGAGTATGATGTTTACAAAGAAGCCGGAGCCGAAGTTGAGTTTATAGGTCATCCGCTGCTGGATATAGTTCCAGAGCGAATCCCGAAGGATGAGGCCCGTTTGATGCTGGGGCTGCCCCAGGAGGTACCGCTGGTTGCACTGCTTCCGGGGAGCCGCCGCCAGGAAATCAAGGGACTCCTGCCTATAATGCTTAAGGCGGTTAAGCTGCTGCAGGCGAAGATCCCTGGGATTGAGCCCGTGGTCGCGGCGGCTAAGGCAATACCTCTCGATGAATTCCGGGGGTCAGCAGGGGATTTGAGCGGTGACATCCATGTGATCCATGGGCAGACATATGGGATATTAAGTGCTGTCGATTTGGCTGTAGTTGCCTGCGGCACCGCGACTTTGGAGACTGCCCTTCTGGGTGTTCCCCAGGTAGCTGTATACCGCATTTCCCCATCGACTTACTATGTGGCCAAGATGATTGTGCGGACACCCTACATAGCACTGCCCAACATAGTGGCCGGAAAGGAAATCGTTCCTGAACTGATACAAAATGAAAGCACTCCCGAGAACATCGCGGCTCACTTGGAAAGAATCTGGCAGGAGGATGAACGGCACCGGATTGAAGCCGATTATGCAGAGATAAGAAAGAGGTTGGGGGAAGGCGGTGCCATTTCTAAAGCAGCCAAGATAGTCCTAGATACCGCCAAACAAGGACTTGAAGCCCACAAGAATTAGCCCGGGAATAAACTGGGCACTTTGAGAACAAACCGCATTTCCAACAAGCTCTAGTCTCAACAGGCCGTATTCTCAGAATTAGACAGCTAGAATAAAGAGAAGGGGCAAAGCTGGGATCCATGGATAATAATGCAGACATAATAATCACCGCCAACAGCCCCGGCGAGGTGGCCACTTGGCTTACACCGGCAGTGAAGGCTTTAGCTGAAAGGATGCCCGCTGCTGAAATCACGGTTTTTACTCCTCCCTGTACCTTCTCTTCAGGACGGGAGGCTGCAGTTGCCGCTGCCCTGCCGGAGGTGAAGCGGATCTTTGATGCCCGGCAGACCATTTCCTTTGCCCTTTTCGGAAGGCAGCTCCCTGATTTCAAGCCCAAGGGGCGGGGTGTCGTTCTCTTTCTAGGAGGAGACTTGTTCTATGCCGTCCTCTTGGCCCGCCGCCTGGGGTATCCTGCCTATGCCTATACTGACGGCAGAGCACAGTGGATCGGCAGCTTCTCCGGTTTTCTACTTCCCGATGAACAGGCTAGGCAAAAGGCCCTGCGGGCCGGGGCTCCGCCGGACAAGCTGTTTGTGGTGGGGGATTTGATGCTGGATGCCGTTGAATCCCACTGGGAAGATGAGAAGTTCTCCCAGGCCCTGGGGCTTGATCCCGATAGAACTGTAATTGCCCTCTTTCCCGGAAGCCGTCCCCACGAGTTTCGGCACGTTTTGCCCATGTTCTTGCGGAGTGCTGAGATTATCAGCAAGGATCTTCAGACGGTTCAGTTTGTATTGAGTATTTCTCCCTTTATAACCGAGGAAGTCTTAAGAGACGTGTTGTCAAATCCCAATCCTTTACTGGAAGGTTCCGGCGCGGAGATTATCGAACAAAGCTCTAGGCTGCAGGACTTCGAGTCGCATGGGTCTGAGCTGCGGGACTTTGACCAGAAGGAGCCTATTGCCCAGGCGGCAGGTCAGGGTGCCCATGGGTTTCCAGAGTCATCCACAGGACATATTTGGCGGCTTAGAACCTGGGGGGGCTTGTCCCTGACGGCGGTGCAGGGCTGGCAGCATGATCTCATGCGTTTAGCTGCCTTGGCCGTAACCATACCGGGAAGCAACACAGCGGAGATGGCTGGTGTTGGATTGCCCATGGTGGTAGTGACGCCCTTGAACAAGCCGGAGCTGATTCCCTTGGAAGGGATCCCGGGGCTAATCGGGGGCATCCCCTTGGTTGGAGGTTATCTTAAGCGTAAGGCGGTATTGGCAGCTGCTAAGCGGATTAAGTTTGCAGCACTGCCCAACATGAAGGCCCAAGAGGAGATCGTGCCGGAGCTTATGGGTAACCTTCGCCCTGAGGATGTGGCTATTGCGGTAGGCGGTCTTATTCGGAATCCGGAGAAACTTAGGGCCATTTCCACCAGGCTAAAGCAGTTGATGGGTGTCCGCGGTGCTGCCGGCAAGATTGCAGAAACCCTGGCTGCTGCTCTGCAGGTTTAGGAGCATGGTGAAGGCATGGAAGAGAAGGGAAAGCAGATGGGAGAACTAGCCTACAAAGCAAAAAACACCACAACTAGGCGGCTGCTTGGCTATGTAAGACCACACTGGCTTCAGATGAGTGCTGGTCTTCTTAGTGTTCTCATCTTAGCGGCGGTGCAGGTGGCCCTGCCTTTAATCTTGGGGCGGGGATTGTTTGACCATCTATTGATCCAGACCGAGTCCTTGGAAGGTTCCCTGCAGTACCTGAATTATTTCATTCTCTTGGTTTTGCTGATATTTGTCTTAAAAGGCGTTTTTACATATACGGCGATCTACTGTATGGCCTTTGTCTCCCAGCGGGTGGTAGTGGAGCTTAGAAACGAGATCGTCGAACAGCTCCATCGATTGACCTTGGCATTCCATCAGGAGAGAAAGACCGGTGCCGCGGTCAGCCGGGTCACCAGTGATGTGAGCCTAATTCAAAACAGCTTGGCCAACAGCTTGCCGGATCTTTGGAAGGACAGCCTGATCCTATTGGGCATCATCGCTGCTCTGTTCACTCTCCATTGGAAACTGGCCCTGGTGACTTTGATTACCTTCCCCCTGCTGATGCTGGCTGCCAGTCGCTACGGCAGCCGGCTGAGGAGCTTAAGCAGGACTGTACAGGAGCGGGTAGCTAACCTCAGCGCTATTCTACAGGAATCCCTGATGGGAATTAGGATCATCCAGGCCTTTACCATGGAGGATCAGGAGCAGGAGCGGTTCGCCCAGGAGAATGAGCGGAGCTTTGCCGCGGGCATGAAATCTGCCAACCTCATGGCAGCGGTGAGACCAGTTACAGAGCTGCTGCTGGTGGGCGGCATGCTGGTGGTGGTTTGGTACGGCAGCCGGGAGGTGGTAGCTGGGCGCCTCACCCCTGGAGAGCTTGTGGGATTTTTGGGCTACATCGGCATGATCTCACAGCCTGTCAACTCACTGACCAGGGCCTTTGGCACTTGGCAGCAGGCTCTAGGGGCAGCTGACCGGATTTTCGAACTGCTGGATGTAGATGCAGCGGTAAAGGAGCCGGCAAAGCCAAGACGCCTAGGGAAAGTCGAGGGAAGAGTGACCTTTGAGAATGTAACCTTTGCCTACGTTCCAGGCCAGCCGGTGCTTCAGGAGATCAATCTGGAAGTTGAGCCCGGGGAAATAGTGGCATTGGTGGGTCCCAGCGGCGCCGGCAAAACAAGTCTGGTGAATCTCTTGCCCAGGTTTTATGATCCCACTGCTGGGACTGTGTGGCTGGACGGCATTGACCTTCGGGAGCTTTCTGTCCGGGAGCTGAGACAGCAGATCGGCTTGGTGCCCCAAGAGACCATCCTCTTTGGGGTATCGGTGCGGGAGAATATCCTTTTTGGACGGCCCGATGCCACTGAGCAGGAGATTATTGAGGCAGCCCGGATCGCCAATGCTCATGATTTTATCACTGCACTACCAGACGGATATGATACCCTTGTGGGTGAACGGGGTGCGGCTTTGTCAGGTGGGCAGAGGCAGCGAATAGCCATAGCCAGGGCAGTGCTGCGTTCACCCCGGCTTTTGATCCTGGATGAAGCGACATCGGCATTGGATACCGAATCGGAGCTTTTGGTGCAGGAAGCCCTGAGCCGCTTGATGACGGGACGGACAACCTTTGTCATTGCCCACCGGCTTTCAACCATCCGCAATGCCCACCGCATTCTAGTCTTGGATGAGGGCAAAATTGTGGAAAGCGGATCCCACACCGAGCTGATGGCCAAAGACGGGCTTTATCGGCGGTTGTATGAAGCTCAATTTCACAAAGAAGATCAGGAGATGTCCACTGTAGGCACAAGTCTATTGAATTAGTATACTAGGGTGAGGGACATTTGGGGGAAATGTTGAAACAGGGTGCTGGTAAGACCGGCCCCATTTTATTGATCAGTAATGGACATGGAGAAGACCTCTTGGCAGGGGTACTGGCTCAGGCTCTTCACCGGCAGCGGCCTGAATTAGAGCTGTGGGCCTTTCCTGTCGTAGGAGAAGGCCATGCCCTTAGGCGCTTTCCTGTCAAGATAGTCGGCGTTCAGCAAGAAATGCCCTCTGGGGGCTGGGTGCGTCAGAGCTGGAAGGCACTGCGGGAAGATCTCAAGGCAGGGTTCTTGCAATTGACCTGGCGGCAGTGGCAGGCACTCAAGGCCCTGGGCAGCCGGGTTTCCTGCACCGTCCCCGTAGGGGATATCTATGCCCTTTTCCTGGCCTATAGATTTGTGAGAAAACCCATTATCTTTATTCCTACAGCTAAGTCGGATTATATTCGAGGCCATCTAGCGATAGAAAAATATCTCATGAAAAAGCACTGCCGGCTGGTAATGCCCCGGGATGAACTTACTGCCCAAGGCCTTCGGCGGAGTGGAGTTCCAGCAAAGTATGTTGGGAACTTGATGATGGATGCCATTTTCCCTTCCCGCGAGAAGCTCTACGGCGCCGATTCGGGAAGATGCGTTATAGGAATTCTGCCGGGGAGCAGGGGTGAGGCTTACCTTAACCTTCCCCTCTTGTCTTTGGCCATGGATGAGATTCTAAGAGTGCGGCGGGATGCCTATTTTGCAGTTGCTCTGGCAGGAAATCTGTCTTTAGATAAAGCAGCTGAAATTCTAATGGATAATGGGTGGGAGTCAGGTGCCAGCCCCGTACCTGGTTCGGAGCGGGAGCGCTTTTTCAGGAAAAATGGAGCGGGCCTCCTTCTAGCCCAGGGACGGTTTGGCGATATCCTCGAGGCCAGCAGCGTGTGCATTGGACTAGCGGGGACAGCTAATGAGCAGGCAGTAGGTTTGGGCAAACCAGTTGCAGCCTTTCCAGGACCCGGTTCCCAGTTTACTAAAAAGTTCCTAGCTGCCCAGAAGCGCCTGCTGGGGGATTCCCTGGCAGCTGTGGAAGGCCCCTTGGAGGCGGGACGAGCTGTCCTGGAGATACTTGCCGATGAGGATAAATATCGGCGGATGGCAGCCTGTGGGCGGGAACGGATGGGCGAACCGGGAGGTTCTGACCGCATGGCAGCTGAGATCATCCGGCTTTGGGATAACCAGCTGGGTACGCAATGAGGTGTTGGAATGGAACCAAGAGCCAGTGTCATCATACCGACATATAACCGGAGAGAAATACTGCGCAAGGCCCTTTTGGCCTTGGGGAAAAGTACGGTGCCCTTTGATGAGTTTGAAGTAGTTGTTGTCGATGACGGTTCCACCGACGGGACCAAGGACATGATCGATTCCCTGAAACTGCCCTATGACTTGATTTATGAAAGACAGGAGCGGAAAGGCCCTGCCAGTGCCCGCAATCTGGCCATTAATTTGGCCCGGGGCGAAATTATGATCTTTATCGACAGCGATATTTTGGTGGTGCCGGAGTTTATCGGTGCCCACCTTGCTGCCCATAATGAACCGCAAGTAGTTGCTGTTGGTCCCGTTGTCCATACCGATAATATTGATGATCCTTACTCGGCATCATTTAAGAT